>CAJOMB010000012.1:0-9006 GCA_905235615.1 uncultured Bacteroidales bacterium
TGGTGGCCTTGGTTACGGCTTTCGTGGTGGTGGAGGTGGTGCTCTTTTTCTTGGTGCCCGTGACAGCGCCGGTAACGGCATCCGCCGCAGCGGCGGCGGCCACGCCGGTGACGGCCGTCAGGACGGATTTGAGCACCTTGGAGGCAATGCTGTTCTGGGCTTTCTTGGCCTTCTGACGCTCCGCCTCCAAGGTGGCGGCGGTGATGAGCTCGTAGGCGCTTTCGCGGTCGATGGGATGGTCGTATCGGCCATAAAGGCGGCTGCGCTTGATAAGCGTTTCACGCTCGCCTTCGGAAATGGCGCCGATCTGGCTCAGCGGGAAGAGAATCTTGGCCCGCTCCACGATGGAAGGGGTACCCTTCTCGTCCAGGAAGGAGACCAGGGCCTCGCCGGTTCCCAGCTCCAACAAGGTGTCGTAGGTCTTGAAAGCGGGGTTGGGGCGGAAGGTATCGGCCGCTACCTTCACGGCCTTCTGATCCTGCGGCGTATAGGCGCGGAGGGCATGCTGCACGCGGTTGCCCAGCTGCCCCAGGATGTTGGACGGGATGTCCGTGGGGCTCTGGGTGATGAACCAGATACCCACGCCCTTGGAACGGATGAGGCGGATTACCTGCTCAATCTTGTCCGTAAGGGCCTTGGAAGTACCCTCGAAGAGCATGTGGGCCTCGTCAAAGAAGAAGACCAGCTTGGGCTTGTCCATTTCTCCCACTTCCGGCAGGGTGGCGTACAGCTCGGAGAGGAGCCATAGCAGGAAGGTGGAGTAAAGCTTGGGCTGAAGCATGAGCTTGTCGGCCGCCAGCACGTTCATGATGCCCTTTCCGCCCTCACACTGCAGGAGGTCGTAGATATCGAAGTCCGGCTCTCCGAAGAACTTCTCCGCACCCTGGTTCTCCAGGGCTAAGAGGGCCCGCTGGATGGCGCCCACGGAGGCGGCGGTCACATTGCCGTACCGGGTGGTGTATTCGGCCGCATTCTGCCCCACGAAGTTGAGCATGGCCCGAAGGTCCTTCATGTCTATGAGGAGAAGGCCGTTTTCATCGGCAATCTTGAAGACGATGTTCAGCACCCCGGTCTGGGTTTCGTTGAGGCCCATCAGGCGGCCCAGCATGTCCGGCCCCATGCGGGAAATGGTGGAACGCATGGGGTGGCCCTGCTCGCCGTAAACGTCGAAAAAGCGCACCGGGCAGTTTTGGAACTGAGGGTCTTGAATGCCAAACTCCGGCAGACGCTTCTCGATGAAGCCGGAAAGCTTGCCCGCCTGGGAAATGCCGCTGAGGTCTCCCTTCATATCGGCCATGAAACAGGGGACACCGTCCTGGCAGAAGGTCTCCGCCAAAACCTGCAGGGTGACGGTTTTTCCCGTACCGGTGGCACCTGCGATGAGTCCGTGTCGGCAAGCCATCTTGCTCACCAAGGAGAGGGGGCCGTTTTCGGAGTGGGCAATATAAAGCCCTCTTTCTTTATCCAACATATTTTCTGTTTTTACGATAATTCCCAAAATAGAAGCCCGGAATGGCAAAGATGGCCGATGCCCCCGCAATCCAGGGCGCGTACTCCTGCGGCAGGCCGAATCCGATCTTGTCCACCAGGATGAAAGTGACGCACACGGAAGTCATGAATAGGGCCGGTATCAGCGTCACCAGGTACCACGAACCCTTTTTCTCCTTCTCCAAATATGTAGTGGCCGTCCACAGCATAATGGCAGCCAGCGCCTGATTGCTCCAGCCAAAGTAACGCCAGATGGTATTGAAGCCATTGGCGTCGGCAATGCTGTACCAAAGCAGCAGGGCCGATGCGGCAAAGAGCGGGATGGCAATGGCGAGCCGCCGGCCGATGGCCTTCTGGGGAAGGTGAATAAAGTCTGCAATGATGAGACGGGCGCTGCGGAAGGCCGTATCTCCGGAAGTGATGGGAGCAGCCACCACG
Organism: uncultured Bacteroidales bacterium; assembly: GCA_905235615.1. Taxonomy (GTDB): domain Bacteria; phylum Bacteroidota; class Bacteroidia; order Bacteroidales; family UBA932; genus Cryptobacteroides. Next base: position 1,927 of record CAJOMB010000012.1, read on the forward strand.
CCCAGTATGGCCAGAATGCCACCCGCCAGGCCCAGCCAACCCTTGGAAACCTTGGTAACCACGGTGGGAGCCGCGGCGCTCATGTCGGAGCCCACCTGGGCGGCGCCGCCGTCGAAGAAGAACCAGGAGGCCACCGCCGCCCAGATAAGGGCCACAAGGCCCTCTGTAATCATGGATCCGTAGAAGATGGGGCGTCCCAGTTTTTCATTGTCAATGCAACGGGCCATCATGGGGCTCTGAGTAGCATGGAAGCCGGAAATGGCCCCACAGGCAATGGTAATGAACAGGCAGGGGAAAATGGGCTGGTCCTTGAGTCCCGCCTTGTCCTGCCAACCGGTCAGACCGTCCCAAACCTCCGGCAACGAAGGCCATTTGATAAAAAGACACACCATGAGCGCAACCGCCATGAACAGCAGCGCCACGGCAAAAACAGGATAAATCTTGCCGATAAGCTTGTCTATCGGCAGCAGCGTGGCAATGATATAATACAGGAAGATGATTCCCACCCACAGCATAATGGAACCGCGCGTACCGTCTCCGGCCATGTCTCCCAGGATAAGGGCCGGGCTGTACACGAACACGGTTCCTACCAGGGCCAACAAAACCAGGGAGAACACCAGCATGGCAATCTTGGTGGCCTTACTCATGTAGCGACCTACAAGTTCAGGAACTCCCACGCCTTCGTTACGGACAGACATCATGCCCACCATATAATCATGTACGGCGCCGGCGAAAATGCAGCCAAATACAATCCACAGATAGCTGGCCGGGCCGAATTTGGCTCCCATGATGGCGCCGAAGATGGGTCCCGTTCCGGCAATGTTGAGGAACTGGACCATAAACACACGCCAGGAAGGCATCCGGATAAAATCCACGCCGTCGGCCTTGGTGATGGACGGCGTGGGGCGCTTGGGGTCCGGACCGAACATCCGGTCCACAAACGCACCATAGAAGATATAGCCCAGAATCAGGGCAACGATACTAAGTAAAAAGGAGTACATAAGCTTATTCAAAAAAACTGAAATGGACACGTCCGTAGTGGCGTTCCTTGACAAAATGAGGATGGTCCGTAAAGGAATGTTCGTCCCCGTGTTCCAGGATGAAATAGCAGCCCGGATGCAGCAGGTCCAAGGAGAAAACAAGGTCCGGAAGGCCGGCCAGGCCCTCCAGGGCATAAGGCGGATCGGCAAAGATGATGTCGAACTTCTCCCGGCAGATGGGGAGGAAGTCAAAGACGTTGTCCCGTACCATGGTCACGTTCTGGAGCCCCAAGCGGGCGGCTTCCGTCTTGATGAAACTGGCATTCTCCCGTGCCATCTCCACACAGTACACGCGGGAAGCGCCGCGGGACGCGAATTCAAAGGCGATGGAGCCGGTCCCCCCGAAGAGGTCCAGCACCTGGAGGTCTTCAAACTCGTATTCGTTGTCCAGGATGTTGAAGAGGCCTTCCTTGGCAAAGTCCGTGGTGGGACGCGCCTTGTAAGCGGAAGGCGGCAGAATCACTTTTCCCTTGAGCTTCCCGCCGATGATTCTCATAGCTGCACCACCCCCTTGAAATAGCGATACAAGGACATGCTGGCCTCCGTATCGATGGGCGTGCGGAAGCATACGGTGGACACTTCCGGATTCAGTTGCAGCTGTTTGAGACTGAGGAAAAGGAAATACTGGGCCGTGGTGAAGTCCGGGGCGCGGAACACATTGGCCAGGCGGAGGCTCTTGCCCTGGGCAATGACCAAGTGCAGCCACTCCCCTGCCCAGGAGGCCACAATCTTGTTGTACTCCTGGATGGTGTCTATCTGGCTCAGGAGATAGTACATCTCCGGCAACACCCGCACCGGCTCCCCGGAAGTGAGAAGCACCGTCTGGGCCATCACCTTGGAAAGATTTTCCCCTATGGAATTGGAATAAACCAGCACGGAAGCCAGGGAAGGGATTTCCAGTGTTTCCACGAAATCTCCTTCCTCCAGCGGACAAACCTCCGAGAGGGCCTGGCGGGCTGTCTGGGGGTCAAAAAACACTTCCGGAATCAGGCACACCTTGGGCGTAAGGAGGGAAATGTCCACCTTGTCGTACCTGCGCTGGAATTCCGGCGTGATAAAAAGGTTCTCCGGCCCCTGCCAGGTGCGGGGGCGGAGACCGTCTGAAGGATATACCTTAAAAGAATATCCACTCAAGGAAACTTGAATGGATATTCCTGTATATGTCCGGGAGGCGGAGTCCATAGAAGGAACTACTCCCAGTTACCGGCGTTGTTGTTAGGAGCGGTTACGCTACCCACCTGCAGGCCTTCGTACTTGTTCTGGTCCTTGCGTTCGGCGTCCAGATTGATACGGAGCTGGTTGTCCAAGCCTTTGCACAAAGCCTTGTAAGGCATGCGGGCTTCAAACAGCGGAACGTGCACACCGGAGACAAGTTTGATGGTGGATTCCATTTCCGTTTTGATGCCGCCGGAGAAAGGAATGTAATACAGGGAGTCGATGCAGAAATCCGGACGGCTCACGAAGAGGGTGTCCTTCACGGGAATCTGGGTGGTGATGGAGTACACCACGGGAGTTCCCTTGGCATAGGCTTCCTGGAGTTTCTCCAGCATCTGGTCTGCCTTGAGTTTCTTGTTGGCCTTCTTGATGGCCTCGGTGTTGGCGACGGCCACGGAGTCGTCCATGGAGCCGATTTGCATCACGATGTTCATTTTACCGGTCTCATAGAACATCTTGAGGGAGTCAATGGTGGGGCTGAAACGGCCGGTTTCACTCTTGAAAGCCACCTGGAGGGTGCGGATGTCCTTCAAGCGCTGGATAGCCACCTGGGAACGGGCTGCGACCTCTTTGTTGAACTTTACCGGCTTCTGCACACTCTTGACGGTGAGCCAGGCAAGAAGGACGATAAGGCACGCCAGGGCGCACTCAACGGCGATTTTAACTGATTTGTTCATTTCTATAGCGTTTTATAATTTTCTAAACTTCCGACAAAGTTAACAAAATGATTTCTCAAAAGCAATAATCTTTTGTAAATTTGCCCTCGCAAATTATTCATGCCCTCCATGAATCCGGATAAAGAGAAGATACGCAGCCTGAAGGCCCTGATGGACACCGCCCGGGAGGTGGTTGTGGCAGCCCACACCCATCCTGACGGAGATGCCCTGGGCTCCACGGCCGCCATGTCCCTCTATCTCCGGGAGCAGTTGGGCAAGCAGGTCACCTGCATCCTCCCGGACACGCCTCCGGAAAATCTGGACTTCCTGCGGGCTCCCTCCGTCCCCTATCTTTTCAACGACAAAGCCCCCCGGAAGGCTGCCGCCGCCATCCAAAAGGCCGATTTGATTGTCCTGATAGACTGCAACGCCTTCTCCCGCACGGAAGGGTTGCAAAAAGCCCTGGAGAACTCCCCCGCCGTCAAGATTCTCATTGACCATCACCTGAATCCGGACAGCGGAAGTTTCAACCTGGTCTTCTCCACCCCGGAGATTTCCAGCGCCAGCGAACTCCTGTACTGGGTACTGAAAGCATTGGCTCCGGAAGGGGTGTTTTCCGGAGCCATCGGCACTTCCCTGATGGCCGGCATGACCACGGACACCAACAATTTTGCCAATTCGGTCTATCCCTCCACCTTCCGGATGGCCTCCGAGCTCATTGCCGCCGGAGTGGACCGCGACGCCCTCATAGAGAAGCTGTACCAAAGCTGCCGGGAAAACCGCGTGAGGCTCATGGGCTACATGCAAAGCGAAGGCCTCCACATCCTGGAAGAAGGCGCCGCCTATATGATACTCACAAAGGAAATCCAGGACCGCTTCAAGCTCAAGGACGGAGAGTCCGAAGGCCTTGTGAATGTCCCCCTTACCATCGGGAAAGTGCGCCTGAGCGTGCTTCTGAAGGAAGACGGAGACCATTTCCGGGTATCGGTCCGGTCCAAGAAAGGCACATCGGCCCAGAATCTGGCGCAGCGCTTTTTCCATGGCGGCGGGCACGAGAACGCCGCCGGCGGCAAGCTTTTCCCCGGACAGGATTTCGCCCCCGGAAAGGCCGATGAATACCTCCGTCAAACCTTAAAGGACTACCTCCGATGAAACGAAGCACCGTCATCCTCCTCCTGCTCCTGATGGCAGCCTGCACCAAGCAGTCGCTGCAGAGCACCTATGACAAGCAGGCAAGCTATATCGAGGGTTTCGTATCGGCCCAGATGAAAAAGGACACGCTGGCCACGCTCACCAAGAACGGCAACGTGTATCGGCTCACCCTGCACGATACCCTGGAAGTGGACCGGGACTCCCTGAAGCCCGGCGGAATGGTTTCCCTGGTTTACGGCTGCTTCACCCTCACCGGCAATTCCATTTCCATGAGCAACCTGGTTTCCACCAACTGGAAGGAACTGGCCCAGGCGGCCAAATGGACGCTCACGGATTCCACGCATTTCAAGCTGGACACCCTGGTCTTGGACAACAGCCTGGTAGAGGGCCTGGCCGCCGGTCTGGAAGGTGTGCAGCAGTGGGACGAAGGGTATATCCTCTTTACCGGAAAATATGGCTTCGGAAAATACGAGCGGGGCACGATTCCTGCAAGAAGTGCCTTGGCCTATTACTATTTTATTGAAAATATAAGCAATGAAGAATAAATATATCATCCTCCTGGGCGCCCTGCCCCTTATGGCGGCCCATGGCTGCATCAAAGAAGACAGCACCAGCAACGCCACCTATCAGAAGCAATACCTTCAGCTGTGGATAGACACCTATCATCCCGGCGTCAGCCAGAACAACGACGGCCTGTACATCCTGGAAGACATTCCGGGCAAGGGAGCCACCATCGAATGGGGAGAAAATGACGAATACGTCTATGCCGATGTCACCATCCGTACGCTGGACGGCACCATCTCCTCCTCCACGGACATCCAGATAGCCCGGCAGCTGGGCACCTACGACAAAAAGAACGGCGTCTATTACGGCCCCAGGTTCTACAAGATAGGGGAAGGAAGCAGTTACGCCGGCGTGGACGCCCTGTACCATGGCATGAAGCTGGGCGGCACCCGCACCGCCGTCATTCCGTCCTGGATGATTACCACCTCCCGCTACAATACCCAGCAGGAGTACCTGAACAACCTCTCCTCCAATTCCGCCCACCTCATCTACACCGTCACGCCCAGAATGCAGTGTGAAGACCCTTCCATGGTGGAACTGGACAGCCTGAAGAAATATGTGAACGCACATTACGGAGATCTGCCCTCCGTCTCGTACAAGGACGACGAAGCGGCCAACGGCACCTTCTACTTCCTGTCCGATATATCAGACGTGGAGAAAGATGATACATCCGGAGAGCCGTTAAAACGCACTTCCACCGCTACCGCCACCCTTAACTATACGGGAAGGCTGCTGAACGGCCAGGTGTTTGACACCACCATCGAGAAGGTGGCCAAGGATGCCGGCATCTACAATTCCGGCAAGACTTATTCCCCCGTGAGCATCACCTTCGCGGAAAAGTGGAGCGAGATATCCCTGGGCGGCTCTACCGGCCTTATCGACGGCTTCAAGGGCGCCCTTTCCCAAATGAACTATCAAGGGGAGAAGGCCGTCGCCCTTTTCACCTCCACCCACGGGTATGGAGAAAGCGGTGACAGCCAAACGGGCAAGATACCCGGCTATTCCCCGCTCATCTTCGAACTGGAACTGGTCACCGTTTCCGACTTTCAGTAAACCATGAGCGTCAGCGCAATCCCTACAGAGCTGGGGACCAAGCCCATCGGCGCCCTCATCAAGCAATACGCCGTCCCCGGCATCATCGCCATGACGGCGTCATCGCTGTACAATATGGTGGACAGCATCTATATCGGCCATATTGCCGATGTGGGTTCCCTGTCCATCGCCGGCCTGGCCGTCACCTTCCCCCTGATGAACATCTCCACCGCCTTCGGGACGCTGGTGGGGGTGGGCGCCGCCACCATGATTTCCGTGCTGCTGGGCCAGAAGAACTACGGCGTCGCCCAGAAGGTCCTTTGCAACGACATCACCCTCAACATCATCACGGGTGTGGTCTTTACCCTCGTTTCCCTGCTGTGGATGGACCCTATCATGCGCTTTTTCGGCGCATCGGACGCCACCCTGCCCTTCGCCCGGGAATACATGACCATCATTGCGCTGGGGAACGCCGTCACGCACCTGTACTTCGGCCTCAACTCCATCGTGCGGTCTTCCGGCAATCCCAAACTGGCCATGGGGCTCACGCTGTTCACCGTCATTTCCAACGCCATCCTGGACCCCATTTTCATCTTCGGCTTGGGCATGGGAATCAAGGGCGCTGCGCTGGCCACCGTCCTGTGCCAGTGCATGTCGCTGGGCTATACCCTATGGTATTTCCTGAATCCGGAGCGTTTCCTGCACCTGCCCCGTTCCTGGAAGCTGTTCCGGGTGGACTGGAAAATTGCCAAGGATTCCCTCGCCATCGGCCTGGGGCCCTTCCTGATGAACCTGGCCAGCTGCATCGTGGTGCTGTTCATCAACCAGCAGTTAGTCAAATGGGGCGGAGACCTGGCCATCGGCGCCTATGGCATCGTGAACCGCATCACCTTCCTCTTTGCGATGGTCGTGATGGGATTCAACCAGGGCATGCAGCCCATCGCCGGCTACAACTACGGCGCCCGCCAGTATGGCCGTGTGCGGGAAGTTTACGTCAAAACGGCCATGTGGGCCACCATCGTCATGGTCTTCGGCTTTATCGTCTCCGAATTCCTGGCCGTTCCTGCCGTGAAAATCTTCACCAACGACCCGGTGCTTATAGAAAAAGCGGCCCGGGGGCTTCAAAAGATGAATATCGTGTTCCCCGTCGTGGGCTTCCAGATGGTCACCACCAACCTGTTCCAGTGCCTGGGCATGGTGAAAAAGTCCGTCTTCCTCTCCCTGTCCCGGCAGCTGCTGTTCCTGCTGCCGTGCATCTACATCCTGCCGCCGCTATTGGAATCCGAGAACGGCGTGTGGTACGCCTTCCCCATCTCCGACAGCATCTCCGCCCTCCTCACCGGCCTTCTGGCCATAGGGCTGCTCAGAAAGCTGGGGCGCATGAAGGACGGGGACGACCCTTCCATCCTGGGAAGTCAGAT
>CAJOMB010000012.1:9047-37139 GCA_905235615.1 uncultured Bacteroidales bacterium
CATGCATACCATCATCAATGTGGGCCGGAGCTTCGGCAGCGGCGGCGGCTTTGTGGCCAAGGCCATCGGCCAGAAACTGGGCATTCCGGTTTTTGACAACGAACTCATTTCCAAGACGGCCGAGGAAAGCGGCTACTCCAAGAGCCTCTTCGCCAAAGGAGAGGAAAAGAGCCTGTTCTCCGTTTCCAGTTTCTTCGCCTCCGGCCGCCTGAGCTACCTGGACAGCGGCTATGCGAACGACAACGTGCTCTTCAACATCCAGAGCGAGGTCATTCGCCAGATTGCCGACAAGGGGGACGCCGTCATCATCGGCCGATGCGCGGACTACATCCTGCGGGACCGTCCCTGCCTGAATGTCTTCGTGGACGGACCGGAGGAATACCGCATCCATCGGCTCATGGAAAACGAGCATCTGAGCGCCGCCGAGGCGGAAAAGCTGATGCGCCGCAAGGACCGCACCCGCGAAACCTACTATAATTATTACACCTTCGGCGCCTGGGGGCAGGCCTCCAACTACCACCTCTGCGTGGACAGCTCCATCCTGGGAATCGAAGGAACGGCCGATTTCATCATCGACTTCGGCCGAAGGGCCGGTCTTGTCAAATAGTGAAGCTCCGGAAAATCATATACTGGTCCCTTCCCATAGCGATGCTGCTCGGGGCGGGCTTCGGCCTGCGGCTTCGCGGTCAGGAAGAGCCGGCTTCCCTTCAGGAAGAAGAGCCCGCCGTCCCCGTCAACTGGGTGGAGGACCTGAATTCGGCCATCACCAACGAGCTCTCCCGCCTCCCCGCCATGGACCAGGCGGTGGACAGTTTCATGAACCACTGGTCGCTCAAAGGAGCCACCCTGGCGGTCATGCGAAACGACTCCCTCCTCTATGCCCGGGGTTATGGAAAGGCCGATCCGGACACCCCCATGACCCCCGGCACCCGCATGCGGCTGGCCTCCGTGTCCAAGCTCCTCACGGCCATCGGCATCATGCGGCTGCAGGAAGAGGGGAAAGTGTTCCTGGACTCCCCGGTTTTCGGCCCCCTCGGCATTCTGAACGAATACGACCGCCATATCCGGGACGACAATTACTACCTCATCACGGTGGAACATCTGCTGCGGCATCAGGCCGGCTTCACCTCCCGGGGCGGAGACGTGATGTTTTCCACGGCCAAGTTCATGCAGAAACATGGCATCAAGGAGCCGCCCACAACGGATTTTCTGGTTCAGAAGGAGTTGGCCCGGCCGCTCCACTACGAGCCGGGCAGCTGGCAGGAATACTCCAACTTCGGCTATCTGCTGGCCTCCTTAGTGATTGAGAAAGTGTCCGGCATGCCCTACGAGGAGTTTATGCAGCGCGAGGTCTTTGAGCCGGCCCTCTGCCACGGCTTCCGCCTGGGAGGCGACTACCTCAAAGACCGCCAGCCGGGTGAGACGCGCTACTTCACGCAGCCGGACGACAAGCCTGTCCCCTCCTTTGACGGCCGGTACGCCTCCGTCTCCCGCTGCTACGGCGGCAACTATATCTCCGGCCTGTACGGGGCCGGCGGCTGGGTGGGCTCGGCCGTGGAACTGGCCCGGATGGTGGCCTGCATCGACGGCGGCGGCCCGGTCCCGGACCTGCTGGACCCCTTCAGCGTCAAGCAGATGACGGTGTGGTTCGACGACAACACCTACGGCCTGGGCTGGTTGGACTGTCGCCCCGAAGGCGAATGGACGCGCACGGGCTCCTTTGCCGGGACATCGGCCCTTATCAAGAAATACGCCGACGGGGAATGCTGGATTTTCATCACCAACACCTCCACCTGGCGGGGCTCCCGCTTCACCCGCAACACCGGCGAGCTCTGCAAGAACCTCCGCGGCCGCTTTGACTCCCAGCTCCCCGTACGGGATTTGTTCAGGGAGTAATAAAGTGTTATCTTTGAAAAAATACAAGACCTATGGCCGACGAAAAGATTATCTTCTCCATGAACGGGGTGTCCAAAATTCTGCCCCACAACAACAAAGTCATCCTCAAGGATATATACTTAGGCTTCTTCTACGGGGCCAAGATTGGCATTATCGGCCTGAACGGGTCCGGTAAGAGTACCCTCCTCAAGATTATTGCGGGGGTGGAGAAGCAGTACAAGGGAGAAGTGGTGTGGGCGTCGGGCTACACGGTGGGTTATCTGGAGCAGGAGCCGCAGATGGACCCGGAAAAAACCGTGCTGGAAGTGGTGCAGGAGGGGGTTCAGCCCGTCATGGACATCCTGGCCGAATACAACGAGATTTCCCTCAAGTTCATGGAGCCGATGGACGACGAGGAGATGAACCGCCTCATCGAGCGCCAGGGGGAACTCACCGAACAGATAGAGCACGTGAACGGCTGGGAGATAGACTCCAAGCTGGAGCGGGCCATGGATGCCCTGCAATGCCCCCCTTCGGAGCAGAAAATCAAGGAGCTCTCCGGGGGTGAGCGCCGCCGGGTGGCTCTGTGCCGCCTGCTGCTGCAGGAGCCGGACGTGCTCCTTTTGGACGAGCCCACCAACCACCTGGACACCGAATCCATCCAATGGCTGGAAGCCCATCTGCAACAGTACAAGGGCACGGTGATAGCCGTCACCCACGACCGTTATTTCCTGGACAACGTGGCCGGCTGGATACTGGAACTGGACCGCGGCGAAGGCATCCCCTGGAAGGGCAACTATTCATCCTGGCTGGAGCAGAAGACCAAGCGCCTGGCGCAGGAGGAGAAGGCGGAGAGTAAACGCCGCAAGACCCTGGAACGCGAGCTGGAATGGGTGCGGATGGCGCCCAAGGCCCGTCAGGCCAAGCAGAAGGCCCGTCTCGGGGCTTATGAGAAGCTGGCATCGGCCGATACCAAACAGAAGGAAGCCAACCTGGAAATCTACATCCCCAACGGCCCGCACCTGGGGAACAGGGTCATCCGCTTCAACGACGTTTCCAAGGCCTATGGGGACAAGCTCCTGTTCGAGCACCTGAGCTTCGAGCTGCCGCCGGCAGGGATTGTGGGTGTGATCGGCCCCAACGGCGCCGGCAAAACCACCCTTTTCCGCCTCATCATGGGCATCGAGCAGCCCGACAGCGGCAGCATCGAGATTGGAGAGACCGTGAAGATATCCTACGTGGACCAGCAGCACCGTTCCATAGACCCGGACAAAACGGTCTATGAGACCATCGCCGGCAACTCCGAATGGGTGCGGATGGGCGGCCGGGACGTGAACGCCCGCGCCTGGGTGTCCCGCTTCAATTTCTCCGGGGCCGATCAGGAAAAGCTCTGCGGCGTGCTCTCCGGCGGTGAACGCAACCGCCTGCACCTGGCCCTCACGCTGAAGGACGAGGGCAACGTGCTCCTGTTGGACGAACCCACCAACGACGTGGACGTGAACACCATCCGCGCCTTGGAAGAGGGCCTGGACGGTTTTGCCGGCTGCGCCGTGGTGGTGAGCCACGACCGCTGGTTCCTGGACCGCATTGCCACCCACATTCTGGCCTACGAGGGCGAAGGCAAGGTGGTGTTCTTCGAGGGCAACTACCAGGAATACGAGGCCAATCGCAAGCTGCGCCTCGGAGATACGGAGCCCAAACGCTTCAAATACAAGAAGTTGATGGAGTAATTCCGGTCCAGGTCAGGCAGCGCCGGGTTGTTCGCCGGGAGGAGCAGCCTACATTTGGTAAATGCCGCGCCCCTGGCAGAAGGTGCACGTTATATGTACCGGCGGGCCATAGCGATGATGCTTTGATGTGTAGCCCATTCCTTTGCAGTAGGGGCACACATGCCATGTCCTGTAATCGGGGGTATAAGGCGTATAGGGAACGACAGGGACATAAACGGGGGCAGCCACCGACGTATTTTCCACATGGCCCTTGGAATAGTTATTCTGCCACAGCATATAGGTAAGCCGGCCCACATAAGGGATGTAACCGGTATCCATATAGGCCCGTTCCACAATATCGAAATTGCTATCCACAGACAGTTCCGTCCACGTATTTCCGGTATCGTTCCCCCTATATTTCCGAATACCGTATTTTTCCGAAACCAGTTCGTACACGGTCTGTGAGACGTTGTTCACAACGGCTCCCGGGTAAATGGTAAAGGACGTGTTGAACGCATAGCCGCCCACTCCCAAATAATAGTAGTCGTGGGTAAACAATGCCTCCTCTTGACAGAAAGCATTGTTTACCACAACACAGGCGACTGCTATGGCCAGGAAAGTCCGTTTCATGCTCGGCAAAAGTTATTCCGCAATGGGCGCATCCTCGGCCGGAGGGAGACAGAGTACCCAGCAAACATTCTTCTTCCGCAAATACACGAACCACGTGCCGGGTTCGGGCAGGGTGAACTCCAGTTTGATGGTACCATTGATACTCTCCGAGCGCGTTATCTCCACATCGGATTCAATCAGCGCCTTATACGTAAAGGTCTCAAGGGTAACAACGGGTTCGTTCTTCTGGGGTTTGGGTATCCTCTGCCCACTCATCTGCGCCTCATAAATGGACTGGTACATGGGTGTCTCCTCCGCTTTCGCCACATAGACATCGGCCAGGCCGGAGATATGGGTTTCGATGGAGACGGCAGGAGAAGCGAGTTTGGCTACCGCTTCCGTCTTGTCCGGATTCAGGAAAAAGACATCGCCCAGGGAAAGAATGTCGGCGGCCACAAGGGTGCTGTCCCGGTTCACACGCGCCTCCCCTTCCGGGAGAATGATGTCGTAGCGGGGCGCATAAGCGGGATTGGGAATTTTTTCCACACTCGCAATATCCTCGTACTTGTACTGACGCAGGTCGCTCCCTTTCCCGGACGGGACAGCAAAGAGCAGGTTGATATCGGCCCCGAAACCATTCTCCATGATAAGGCCGGGTTCCGTGGACCAGCCCGCTTTGAAATGCAAGCGTTCCAGACAAGCCGCCTGCTCCCAGATGGGATAATCCGGATTAAAGGCCGATTTGCCCACGGAGCGAATCTCAGCATAATCGATGGCGTAAAGCACACGGTCGGCGTTGTTCCAGATGGTAATGCGTGCGCCGGGCTGCTGCTCGCGAATGACGCCGGTATAAGTGTTGGTTTCCGTCTGAAGGACATCGTTGATATCCGTGAGCAGCGTATTGTCGCGCTCGGGTTTACTGACAGACTCGATGTCTCCCATGGCCACGTTGGCCTTGCCGCTGGAAATGGAGAAGCACCGCACCTGCTTAGAGCCGCTTAGCAGCACATAATACTCGCGCGAAATGTCCCCTTTCACGGTCATGACGGTCAGCGGCAGATAGGACACGTCGCGCAGGGACTCCAGCTTGTCATTTTCACGGGCCCAGGCCAGCCATTCGGCCGAGAGTTTCTCCTCCTCCCGGTTATCCGTCTGCCGGGAAAGGATGTCTTCGATGGCGATGCTGCGCGTAATGCGAGTATAGGTTATTTCGCCGGTCCCGTCCACATAATTCTGTCGGGAAATGTAGCCGACATACTCCGTGCCGTCTTTCATCCGGATGGTTTCACGCTGGGCAAGCAGCGGAAGCCCCGCCAGTGCGAAAACGGACAGAGTCAGGATGTAACGAAAGGTTTTCATGGTCTCGGAGCGATAATTAATTGCCTTCCACAAGCCCGGGGTGCATATACGTCGGGACGCTGCTGCCACCAGCCGAGCGCCGGGATGAGCAGATCGGACTTGGTGGACATTGATCCCTTCCAATAAGTGATACTCATGTCGCTGCATTCCAAAGAGAACACGTACTGACTGTTGGCCTGAATACTGACAGGCAAAAAGTCCGTATCCACATACGGTTTTCCTTCCGTGTATGCTCGCCCGAAGATATCAAACTGTCCGGGGAACAGGAATACCAGCGTATAGATGGAATTACCGGTATAGTTGGCAGGGGTCAGGCTACCGCTATTGTTATTCAAGTCTCCCAAAGAACTGCTGAACACCGGTTTCTGTCCATCAAAACGCATGATATCATTATTATGATAAATAATCAGATACCTGTCCGGCTCCCCTTGCCCGCCGGAAGGCTTCTCAGTGGAGGAAAACACAATACCCGGATTGAAGAGCTCATACCAACCGGCAGTGTCAGATGTATCTTCCGGGCAGCAAGTACCCATCATATTAACCGTAGTAAGCGTACCATTCCCAACGGAGAGCACCAAGTCTTCATACTTGATATAATCCCCGTCGATGCTTCCGCCAGTGAGTTGGATGGAATATTTCCCTTCATCGTAAGTAAGTCCGATGGCCTGCTTCATCGGAAGCGTAATGGTCTTTGCAGAGGCGTCGTAAGTCCCCGTGAAGATATTTACGCCCTCGTCCGCAGTCCATCCAAGACTGACAAAATACGGGCACAGGTTTTTGATAATCACCTCAGTATCTGATGCACCTTTCTCAACGGTGATAGTCCAGTTATAGGTATTATCTCCCCAGAAATCTGACACCTTTGCCTGATAATTCCCATAGAGCGGATAAGTCGCCTCACCCTGCTGTTTTCCGGCATGGATGCTTTTCCACTGCAGGTATACGAGCGGAGTAGCCGGCTGCAAAGAAACTATTTGCGAGGAGGCAGAAGGACTTATACTGGCAACCGCATATCCCAAGGCCGCATTCATGTCACTGTTTTTGTGCTCATTGATTTGTTTCACCGTAAGCGAAGAGAGGGTCTCCGTGTCGGACACCGTATAAGCCGGGGAAGAACCATCGTAAAAGGCTAATGCCACCAAAGTGAAGTTCTCCGTCCCGGAAAGATTCAAATCTACGCTTGTTTCACTGGAAAAATTATCCATCGAAACGCTCGCATCTTTAACACGCTTACCCTGAGCATCGTACAAGAAATAGCGCAGCTGTACCTTGGCATTGGCGTTGAAATCACTGGCTTGATAGGCCGTGAAACCACTCAGCACACCGGAAAGTTTGAACGTCACGGTAACATCCTGCCGGACCACGACACCGCCGCCACCGCTCGGGTCGGTGGTCTGGCAGGAAAATGCCGCAGCGAAGCAAAGCAAGACACCTGCTATCGAAACAAATTTCTTCATAAGCGCATTCCTTTAAAAGTCAATTGAAGCGGCATGACGTGCAGTCTTGCCCAAACGGAAAAGGTAGCTGACACCCGCCTGGATGCAATAGTTTCTCATCGGAAGCACCTTGTTCAGCGCCATTACACCGTGATTATACCGGACACCGATACCCAGACCGAAATCGAATACATAACCAAGACCGACGCCAATCATGACATCATGGGCCTGAAGACCGGTGAGTTCATATTGTTTCTCGGCAAGCTGAAGGTTGTTGGGAGAATGGCTCAGGTTGATATTGGCTACCGGACCGGCTTCCAGATACAGGCCCTTGGTGGGATAAAACTGAATCATGACCGGGATACTCAGATAGGACAGATTCAAACTGGTCGAACCGGTTTTACCACCTTGCATGGAGAAACGGACTTCCGGCTGAATGGCCATCCAACCGGTTTCGGCACCGCTGCGGTTGTTGCGAGGGATAAAGCGGAGCTGGAACACGGCGCCGCCGGAAAAACCGGGCTTCATGCCCAGGGAAGGATCGCTGGTGCTTACGCCCAGCAGACCGGACATATTGGCTCCGGCCGTTACGCCCAGGCTCAGGCTCACCTTTTTTTGCTTCGCCTGGCTTTCAATACCGAAGGGACTTTGGGCGCTTGCCACCCAAGTGGAAAACAGAAGGGAGATTCCCAACAAGATTACATGTTTTTTCATATCTGTCAAGTGTTTTTAGTTAAAATTTCTGTTAAAAACCACCCGATGACGGGACGTGCAGGCCGGAACATCCTTCTCCCGGATTTCCAGCTGGAATTCACGCGAAACGCTGTCCAAATCTTCCAGACTGACCGGGAAGGACAAGGGAATGCTGGTGTGCCCTTGTACCTCCAGGGTATCCAGCGTCATAACAACGCGGCCATCTACCAGTATTTCAAACGCGCTCGCGGGCACATCGGCCTCATTTGTAATCTGGATGGACAGGACCGCTTTTTCATTGCCAGGTTGCAGGGTAACCTGAGAAGGCACGGCGACCGTGAACCCATTGCAGTATTCCACCGGGATGGTCACATCGACCGGCGGATATGTAAGACCATCGGCCGAGAGCGTCAATTGCAAGTGCAAAGGCTGGTCCTTGATCAGATGTACCACCGGGAAAGAGAAAGAGGTATTGTCCAGTATCAACTCCCGGGACATTCCGTCGGCCTCCCGCAATTTCACGCGTGCGTCCTTGAAAGGGATGGAAGGAGGCACAATCCAATGTGCAGAGACAAGCAGGTCCGAGGGATGACGGACTACGAGCGCATGCTTGTCCAGGGTCAACGAAGGCGCCTCCTCCTCAGTAACCGCCAGCAGGCCGAACTTGCCGCCTTGCCGGGTGAGGATGCAACGCTCGGAAAGCGCCTGAGCACCTTCCAACTGAGGCTCCAACAACACTTCCCCGCGTAAACTGACGCCGAAAAGTCCCCCTTGTTTCGGAAAGGAGAAAGCCGGAACGTTTGCTTGATAAGCCCGGTCGTGCGCCGTAGCATATTGCTTTACATCGCCGTCGGCGAGCCTTTTTCTGCTCTGGATAAAGCGCCCTTCGGACAGGGCAATCTCGTATTCGCGGGTTGTCAGGACCTGCGTTTCTCTATCGAACCCCCTCATTTTGCCAAAATCCAGCAGTTTTCCGCCATTCAGGCTCCGGAGCGAAACCTGGGAATGACCGTCCACCACCAGTGCCCCCGCCTGCCCGTTCAAGTTGGTGAAAGAAGAGGCAAAAATGAGGTAATTATCCGGGTAATCAGAAGCCAGGAGACTGACATTCCCCTTTTTGTCTATGTGCAAATAGGAGCCTTCTCCGTTTTTCTCCCGTACGGCGGCAAGCCCATGGGAAAAAGGCGCCGCATACTGGAAGACCATCCGGATAGGGAATTTCCCATCCGGCGTCATGTACGTCCAGGAACTGCTCACGTCGCGAACCGCCAACAGTCCTTCGCTGAAATAAGGATAGGACAGGTCCACATACAAGTCTTGGAACGTGCGGAAGTCCCCATCCATAGAGAAAAGGCCCATCAGTTTATCCCCTTTCAGCAACAGACTGTATCCCTCCTGAAAATCGGTGATGCGGTCGTACACGGAAGCCTGTACCACCTCTCCGTCGGCACTCACAATCCCCCATCCGCTCCCGTCGGAGACCCGTATCCATTGAGCCGACAGAGGCTCTGCGGCGATATACACCGGAGGAAGGCTCCAGTGAATGGACTGGGCATGCAGAGAAAGGCTGCACAACAAGGCGCTAAAGCCCAAGAGGATGGAGTGTCTGGTCACGATTAAAAGTCTGGATATAAGGATTTTGCATGGGCGATGGGCGAAGCCATGGTGTTCTCCGTAGCGGTTCTTCCGCCCCACAGCACACCAACCAGCCGGTTTTTGGAGTCATAAATGGCCGAACCGCTTTGACCGCCAATGGTTTTGTCCCCCTGAAAGGCGAGTTGGTACTCACCCGGTTCCTGTACCAGGTGGAGCTGCCCGGAGGTGGGCTGTACCATGGTAGAAGTAGACACCTTGCTTTCCTGCAGTCCGGCAGGGAAACCAATGGTATAGTACTGCGCTGTTTTGCTGAGTTTCTTGGTATCTACGATAGCGTCTTTGGTGCGGAAATAATCAGCGAAAGCGGGCGTCACCGGATTGTTCAGCTGAAGCAGAGCCATGTCCACATTCTCGTCGGAGGCCTCCTTGAGAAGCGTCGCCTTGTCCATCTCCGTATATAGCGTGTAATTTCGGCCGGAATAGCCAATGTAGAAGATGGTGGGAACGCTTTCAAGCTCAATGGAAGAATTCATCATGCGCACAGCAAAAGTATAGGCGTCCTCCGAGCTCAAAGTCCAGTCGTTCGCAGATAAATCGTCGTACACGTATTGAGCCAGCGAAGGACGCAGCTTTTCAACTATATTAATCCAGGGCTGAGATTGCTCGCCATTGTTGTAGTGTTTGTCGGCCCAAATGAAATTGGTTACATGCCGATTGGTGAGGATATGGCCTTCCTCGGAGATAAAAAAGCCGGTTCCGGAGATGGACACCGTAAAGGCGCCGGTGGGGTTGGTGGTAAGACTATAACCTGAGGAATTATAGGAAAGATACCATTCACGCCCGGTTCTGGCCTTATAAGGATTGTCGGAAAAATTCACCTTGATAATAAAATCCTGCCGAATAAACACGGTGGCCTTCGCCGGGTCTATTTGGGTGTCGAAGAGGCCCATTTTGGACAGGCCGATGCCGATTCCCGCCAGGAGAACCACCGCTGCGACGGCCCCCCACACCCAGGCGGGAATCTTGAACCCGCCCTGAATGGGATTCGGGCATGCTACGCTGCCGCATATTATCTGGTCCCCTGCCTTGATGGGGACATCCTGCCCGGTGGGGATGCGCTGGCCATTGATGAACGTGCCATTCCGGCTGTGGTCCTGGATGAACCACTTGCCGTTTTTCATTTCCTTGAAGGTGGCATGATAGCGGCTCACGCTGTCTCCGGGGAGGCAGTAGCGGTTCCGCTGGCTTTTACCAATGCCATAAACGCCTTTCACTTTGGCCGGATCCGGAAGCTGGATGGTGGGAACCTGGCCCCAGTTCAGCACCTCCTGGTCAAATTCGATTCTGTCACCCCGGCGCACCGGGACCTCCACATTAGGCTGGATTCGATTGCCCTGCACGTACGTACCATTGGTGCTGTTGCAGTCAATGAGGAAAATATCACCGTTGTCCATCAAAAGGAGCTCGGCATGATATGAACTGACAAACTCGCTGTTTATACAAATGTTGCAAGACGGGGACTTGCCTATTGATAAAAGTCTCATGGGAAAAGGTTTTTTAGATTAGAAAACGCGGGAGTCTTGTTTTTGTTCGGGTCCTGCGGCCGGTTCCTGCTCCGTTTTGGCCGGTTTGGCTTTGGCTGCTCCGCTGGCGTCCGGAATGGCCGACAACTGATTGCGGGCCGCATCCAGGTCCGTGCGGACCGCATCCAGCGCAGCGGTAAAGGCACTTATTTGTGCAGAAAGTTCACTGGCGCGCTGCTCCGTTTTTTCCGAGCCGTCTTCCAGGCTCTGGCGCACGGCGCCCAGACTCTTGGTCAGGCTTTCCGCATCCAGTTCCGTCACTTTTTTCTCTACCTGTTCCAGCAGGGTTTTAACCGGGGCAATCTTTGCTGCAGGCTTTCGGGCGCATTCCTCCTTGACTGCATCCAGACTGGTTTTCAGTCCTTCCAGGGCCTTACCGGCCCGTTCCACCTGCGCCTGCAGGGTATCTACCTGGGCGGCCAGTACCTGGCTTGCCGCCAAGGCGTCGGCGGCCTCTTTGTCCTTTTTAGCTTGTTGCTGCCCCAGGAAATACCAGCAGCCGCAACCGGCAACAGCCAATACTGCAATGATGGCCAGCACAATCCACAGTGTGCGTTTCCCGGGATTGGGAATCTTTTTCCAGTCCAGTTCCACCACCTGGGCAAAACTGACCACATCTTCGCGCGTTACGGGAACGGGCGTTCCGGAACTGATTCGGATGCCATTGATATACGTTCCATTGGAACTGTTGTCGGTAATGGTCATCTTACTGCCGTTCAGCGTAAGCGTAGCATGATTCCGGCTCACCATTTGCGAGGGATCCGGTATTACAATGTCGCAGGTTTCTTCTCTGCCAATAGTATAGGATTTCATAGGCTTATGGATTTATTCTAATGAAACAGGAAAGAGAAAAAGCTCTTTTTCTCCTGGAAAATGGAATCTTTGGTGGTCTGGACCAGGGAAGCACTCAGGTTATCGTGATGTCCTCCCTGCCGTTCCCCTTCTCCATTCACATACATGGCCAGGCTTTCCGTCACCACCTTGGGATGACGGCGCTGGGTGATGCGGTGAAGGAGTTCTTTTTCAGGCAGGACACCCCAAATGCCGTCCGTGCACTGGAAAAAGCGGTCCCCCTTTTTATAAGAAAGGTCCTTTGCCTCCACGTCCAGTTCCTCTTTCAGGCCCACCGCCCGCAGGATAATATTGGACTGGGCCGACAAACGGGCCTGTTCCTCGGTAATAACCTTGTTCCTGACCATCTCGAACACCATGGAGTGATCGAAGGTGCGAAACACTTTTTTGCGGCCCCGCAACTGATAAATGCGGCTGTCTCCCACATGGGCGACGCTGGCCTTGGTCTCGTTGATCAGAAGCGCCGTCACCGTGGTGCCCATGCCCTTGAGCTCGGGATGTTCCACCGTATAAGCCAGCAACTGCCGGTTGGCGTACTGGATGGCCTTGATGAGCACCAGGCGGTTCTCATCGGCAATATCATTGTCACTGGTAGGACGGGAGACATATTCGGTAATGGCCTGTACCGCCATGCGGGAAGCCGTGGCGCCGCCGGCCATGCCGCCCATGCCGTCACAGACCAGCACCAGCAAGCCCCGGTCCGTTTCCGTAATTCCGCAGGAATCCTGGTTTTCCTCGCGGCCGCCGATATAGCTGACCACGTTATTGGGAAAAAGCCGGTTTGCCAAGGAGTAACTTTCTATTTCGCCGTTCATGACACTGGGTTTAAAGAATGAGCAGTAAAACAAAAGAGATGATGACAAGGGCAGCAGCAGCCCCCATCAGCCACCACCACCAGGGGGTGGCGTCGGATTCCAGGGCGCCGTCTATGGCATATTTGAAGTCCAGGGCGGTCTGATACCGGTTTCCGGGATCCTTGTCCGTCGCCTTCCAAATTACGGGAAGCAGTTTTTTATACTTTTTGGGCAGGGCCGATATGGCCGGGAGCCGCTTGGTCATTTGGTTCACCAGGATTTGGGCCTCCGTATCGGCATCAAAGGGATGGTCTCCGTTCAGAAGGACATACATGGTCATTCCCAGGGAATAGATGTCACTGGCCGGCGTGGCTTGCACCTGCATTTTATCCCGCATGATTTGCTCCGGAGAGGCGTAAAGCGGCGTGCCTACAAAACCATTTGAGGTATATTTGTTGGCACTGCTCACCCGGGCGATGCCCAGGTCCATCAAGATGGCGCGGCGCTGGGAGTCCACCATGATGTTGGACGGTTTTATGTCCCGGTGAACCACCCCTTTGGAGTGCAGATAATCCAGTGCATTGAGAATCTCTCCCATCAGGGTACAGACGAGACTCACCCGTTCCTCCCCTTCATAGCCGGAAATGTACTTGTCTATATTCACGCCATCCACATAATTGCTCACCACCCAGACATGCCAGTATCCTTCCTCGTCCTCATACATGCAGCTGCCTTTCATCTGCACGATGTTGGGATGGCTGTACGCCAGGGATGCCTCCAGCCGGGAGCGTTCCCGGATAGAAGTCTCGTTGGCATAGCGGTCGAACAGCTGCTTGACAGCAACCTTCTCGTTGGTATCGTAATCGTATCCCAGAAAGACTTTGCCCATGGCACCCGCACCCAACGCATTTTGGTCGGGATTGTAATAGTACCATTTCCAGCCTCTGTTATCTACGGCAATGTACACATTGGGGTCGTCATCGAACACCCTTACCGGGGTTTCCTGTTCCATAAATAATTATTCGCTTGCCGATTCCGGCAAAATAAAGTTCTTGGCTGTGGGATACAGTTCCTGTACACGGGCCTTCACCATGGCGGGGAACTGGGCAGGCGTCCACTGCGTATCCTTATCTGTTTCTTGCAGTTTGTCCAGCGCCATACAGGCGAGCGCATAGGCCAAGCGGCGAGACGATATCGTGTTGTAATCTTTCATGTATGCTGCGCCTACCTTCTGCTGACGAACCGTACTCTCCCAGAAGGCTTTTGCCCTGGCGTCCGGGGCCTGTCTCTCATAGATGAGTGACAGGGCATACAGCGCGGCCGGCGAATCCGGGTTTTGCTCCAGTGCAGCCCAAAGATCCGGCAGAGAGCTATCCAGCGTAGCGGAAACGTCCACCTTGGGATGCTCCGGGACCACATCATCTTTCTGCACGGCGGGTTTGGGCTTTTCTATCCGGATGGTATCGGCACTCAGCAGTTTGTCCTTGTTCCAGATTCTTTCCACCCGGGTAAACTCATCCAGAGACACTACCTCCTTCCGGAGGTCTTCCGTGCCGCTGCATTTACGGACAAACAGTACGGAGAACAGCATCAGGGCCACCACACCGGTGCCGGCACCCACAAACGGGACCCAGCGAGGAGCCGGTTCCGGTCCGTCCAATGCTGCACGCATGGCCGACGCAGAGGCAAAGCGCTTTGTCTGCTGCTTCTCCAGGGCTTTTTCCACTATGGCGCGGTATTTCCGGGAATGGATGGAAGACACAGACGGCTTCTTCTCCAGCTGCCCCTTCATAATCTCGAAGCGGTTTCCTTCAAAGGGCAGATGGCCCGTGAGCAAACGGTAGAAAAGAACACCTATAGAATATATATCGGTGGTGAAATTCTGTACGGAGACTTTGCCGGAAATGAGTTCCGGAGCCGCAAATTCCACCTTGCCAACAAAGGAGCCTTCGTCGGATGGGGCATCTGTGCCTTTGTTGAGTTCCTCCACCTGAGTGGCAATGCCAAAATCGATGAGTTTGATTTTGCCATCGGCCGTGACCATGATGTTGGAAGGGTCTATGTCCCGGTGCAGGTAGCCGGCGTCATGCATGGCCACAATGGCCGACAAGACATTTTTGATAATGTATGTCGCCGTTTGTCCGGGGTCTTTCCTGAGGCGCTCGCCCAGGTCTTTGGCAAAGTGAATCTCCTCTGAACGGTAGTCTGTATATCGGCCTTCCAGAACGTGGTCCAGGGTAACGCCGGAGAGGAATTCACTCACCACATACAGCCGCTTTTTGACGAATCCGAGACGGCGGTCCTCCAACTCCACGCAACCCATCATTTCCACCAGGTTGTCGTTCCGCAGCTGGATGGACGACTCCCGGTAGGCCCGTTCCACCACCTCCCGGGTGCTCTCGGGGTCTCCGCCAATCTGGACTTCCTTGATGGCCACCTCGCGGTATGCGCCCGTGTGTTCATCAACCATGCGTCCACGGTACACGACCCCCATGCCGCCCTCACCTATGCGGTCGGAACGGTCGAACTCATAATAAAAATGGTTCTGTATCTCGTACGCGCCCTGGATTTTCATGGCCGCAGCGTGCTATTAACGAGGAACGGTGCCGCCACCGGGGGTGTTGTCTCCCCCGTCCATGGAACGGGTGCGGTCTGAAGCACTGCCCGGAGCCGGGTTGGAGAAACGGGCACTGGTACCGCCGGCAGGACCCGTGAAAATACGCGGGTTCACCGGACGGGCCGATTTCTGTTCCACCTCCACAAAGTTCTCGGCCTGCTTGATACCGCATGCATTGGCATCCACCAGGATGAACAGCAGTTCATAGGCCTTGCCAATCTTGATGATATCCATGTTCTTGCAACCCACCACGTCAAAATGGGCGCTCTTCCCGTTCACTTTTACACCGTGGGTGGAGCCGTTGTCCTTTACGCCAGCATACACTTCCCCGTCATCTTCCTGATGAATGATAAGCGTGGCATGTTCACCGGAAACGGTTCCCTCCGCCAGAACCACATCGCAGGAAGAATCCCGGCCGATGGTGTTGGGTCCCAGATACAGGGGCCAGAACTCGCCAAAAGAGGTACGGGAAACTGAATAGAGAAAGCCCAGAACCGGCTTGTCCGGAGTGTCGGATACTTTAGAGGATTTACGTACCGGGGATTCACTGGATTCTTTGGACGGGCCAGCGCCGTCCATACCGGGGACATAAGTTTTATCTGCCATAAGATCAAGTATTTAAATTGTTTCATTCTTATGGACTTACGCTGAAACCGGAACAAGAAAAAGTGGACTTCTTCTTGTTACCGGCTTCTTGAGGTTTTCGACGACCCGTGGCACCAATAATAGAATAAAGCCCACGTAAGCTACAGGTAGCTACGTGAGCGTTAGACTTTATTCTTTGTGCCACTTCTTTGTTAAAGTCGAAATTTCAAGAAGCACGAAAAAAGTTTACGCTGCGTATGTCTTTTTGGATATAAATCCACGACAAATATAGAAAAAAATATTGAAGGAACAAATAATAAAGGGGTTTTGTGCCCTGTATATCGGCATTTCAGAAATAATTTAAACCTTTATAAAAGTTGTGGACAAACGATTCATAGATGGCCATGCGCAGGTAATCAAAAAGTACTACGCGTTCCTGCGCCGTCCGCAGCAGGTGATAGAGTCCATGGAGCTCTCGGAGCCCAAACGCTTCAAATACAAGAAGTTGATGGAGTAATTACGCCCTGAACAAATCCCGCACGGGAAGAGATGGTTTATAGTGTCAAAGCGTTGATTTCTTCTGTACTCAATCCCGTAATGTCGGAAATGTCTTCGAGGGAAAAGCCTTTGGCAAGCATGCGTAGGGCTGAATCCACAGCCTGTTTATAGGCTGCATTGTCCAGCTCCGTGTAGGGGTCTTCTTCTTGTTTCCATTTCTCCCAGTCGATAGAAGCAAGATACTGTTCCACCTGTTCACAAAGTGGATCGATGTCGTTGGTGGCGGTTTCCCAAAGGTCGGCATCCGAGACCTGTGCGTAACCATGCACCAGGACGTTCCTCATGCTGACAATCTGCCGCCAGGGCAATTCCGAAAAGGTTTCCCGAAAATGACGGGTGAGCATATTTGCCGCTTCACCGATAATCTCGATATTCTTCATGGTGGCATAGTAGGTACGGATATCGCGCACGAACTCCTCGAAGGTAATATCGCTGACGATGCTCTTTACATTCCGGCCATATTTGAGGATGTCCTCAAGCCGTCCTTTGTCCCGACTATGCTCTCTCATAGATAAGCCTCCTGTCACGGTTTACGCTTTCTACGGCCCAAGGACGGAGCATGCCGTCCTCCACCAAATCTACTTCACATCCCAGCAAATCTTCCAGTTCCACCTTCATCCCGGCAATTTTCATCAGTCCGATAGGATGTCGCCTGTCATACTGAACCAGAATGTCCACATCACTCCAGGGCCTTTGTTCGCCGCGCGAATAGGACCCGAAAAGCCAAGCCTTCAGGACGGGCTGTGTCTTGAAGTAATTGGCAACGGTCTCTTGTATAGCTTGGGCGCTCATGGTTTCTTTTTTCAGTCTTGGGCAAATATAAGGAAATATTTGTTGTAAAGCAAACCGGCGCTTTCCGTCCCTTTGAAATAGTACCCTCATTGGCTATCCCTGACACAGAACCTCCGCAAGGAGTTCCAGCCAGGCGGCGTCCGTGGAGTCAAACGTGGCGTACTCGGTGGAATCGATGTCCAGGACAGCGATGACCTCGTCGCCGGGGCCGATTACCGGCACCACAATCTCAGACTTGGACAGGCTGCTGCAGGCAATGTGGCCGGGGAACTGTTCCACATCCGGCACCACCAGCGTGCGGCGTTCCTTCCAGGCCGATCCGCAGACGCCCTTGCCGAAGCCTATCCGCTGGCAGGCGGCCGGGCCCTGGAAAGGCCCCAGCACCAACTGGTCACCCGCCACCCGGTAAAAGCCCGTCCAGAAGAAACGCATCCGCTCCGCTATGAGGGCGCTCATGTTGGCCATGCGGGCAATGAGGTCCGTCTCGTCGCCCAGAAATAGCTTCACGTCCTGATACAGGCGCAGGTAGCGGAAGGTCTTGAAGGAGAGATGGCAATAGCCTTCGGGGTTCTTGTCCAAATAGTTCTGATGGTATTCTTCGGCCGGATAAAAATTCTTCAAAGGCTCCAACTGCGTCACCAAAGGGACGCCCAGCTTGTCGGAGACTTCCCGGAAGACCTCCTCGATGACGGGCCTGTCCTCCTCGGAGGTATAGAAAACGCCGCTGCGGTAGCGCGTACCCTCGTCATGGCCCTGCCGATTGAGCGTGAGCGGGTCCGTCACCGTAAAAAACAGCCGCGTCAGGAGCCTGAGACTCACCCGCTCCGGATGATAGCGCACCCGCACCGTCTCCGCGAAGCCGGTGGTATCCGTATAAACTTCCTTATAGGTAGGGTCCTCCGTATTTCCGTTGGCATAACCGGGCATGGCCTCGGACACGCCGTCCACCCCCTTGAAGAAATGCTCCCCACGCCCCAGAAGCATCCCCCGGCAAAGTATATTTCGTTCATGACTACAAAGTTAGTAGCTTTCCCGGAATTTCAAATCCCAAGGGACAATACGAGTAGGAAATTCCGCTATTCTCAAGGTGGTGCAGCCGTAAGGAATCAGTTCCAGCGTAACGTCCTCCCCGGCCCAAAGCCCGGTGGGAAGCTCCACGGTATGGCGGATGCTTTCCTCCGAAGTGCTTACGGAGGGAACCGCCCGCCTTTCCGACCATTTCCCCCTACGGGTTAAAGTCAAGTTCTGAATTTTTTCGTATCTTTGGGGGATATGCCAGGAAAACTTTTTCTCATAGACGGGCACGCGCTGGTTTTCAAGATGTACTACGCCTTCCTGCGCAGGCCCATGATCAACTCCAAGGGGGATCCTCTACGGCTTCACCAAATACTTGTTGGAGATGCTTCAGAGGGAGAAGCCCACGCATGTGGCGGTGGCCTTCGACCCGCCGGGAGGCAGCTTCCGGAACCAGCTGTACCCCGAATACAAGGGGACGCGGCCGCCGACTCCGCAGCTGGTGATTGACGCCCTTCAGCCCCTTACAGAGCTGGTGCAGTCCATGAACATCCCGGTGCTCATGATGCCCGGCTTCGAGGCCGACGACGTGCTGGGCTCCGTGGCGGCGCAGTACGCCTCGGACACGCTGGATGTGTACATCGTCACCCCCGACAAAGACTACGGACAGCTGATTGGTCCGCACACCTTCCAGCTCAAGCCCGGCAAGAGCGGGTCGGAGGCGGAACTGGTGAACGCGGAGGCCCTGTGCGAAAAATGGGGCATCTCGGAGCCCGCCCAGGTGATTGACATGCTCTCCATCTGCGGAGATACGGCGGACAACGTGCCCGGCGTGAAGGGCGTGGGGGAAGTGGGCGCCGCCAAGCTCATCGCCAAGTACGGCAGCCTGGAGAATATCTATACCCACCTTGGGGAATTGTCGGCCAAGCAGCAGGAACTGTTCCGGGAAGCGCAGCCGCACATGGCCCTTTCCAAGCAGCTGGTCACCATCAAAACGGACATCGGCCTGCCTGTAAGCGTGAAGGACATGGAATATACGGGCATCTTTGACCCCGCCATCCATGAACTCTTCCAAAAATATGAATTCACCTCGCTGAAAAAATACCTTACGAGCACAAAAAAGGCCGAAAATGTGCTCGTAGAGGCTAAAAACGACCTTACGAGCACAAAAAAGGCCGATTTTGTGCTCGAACCCCAGGAAGTGGACTTCCAGGCGATAGCCGCCGGGAAGCCGGAGAAAATCGGCCTGGTGCATACGGGCAGCAGACTGCTGATTTCTTTGCCGGAACAGCGGGTGTGCTCCGTGTTCCCCGCCGAAGCCAAGGAGTTGCTGGAGAATCCTTCCGTGGCCAAATACGGCGTGGACCTCAAAAAGATGGCCAACTCCCTGGCCCGGGAGGGAATACAATTGGAGGGCACTTGGAACGACATCGAGCTCATGCACTACGTCCTGAACCCGGAACGGAGCCATGAGCTGCAGGCCCTGGCGCAGACGTATTTGGGCGTGTCCATGGAAGCATCGGCCCCGGCCGTTACCGGCTCCCTTTTTGACGAAGTCCCTGAGGAAGACGACTCCCCGCGCCTGAAAGAGGCGGCCGTGCTGGTACCGTTAGGAGAGAAGCTCAAGGAAAAGCTGCCGGACTTCTACTACAAGATGGAAGAGCCCCTGGCCAAGGTGCTCTCGCAGATGGAGCGGGACGGGGTGAAAGTGGACCTGTCCCAGCTCAAGGTCTTTGCCGACGGGCTCCGCAAAGAGCTGGTGGAACGGGAAAACCGCATCCGGGAGATGGCCGATGAGCCGCAGCTGAACATCTCCTCCCCCAAGCAGGTGGGAGAACTCCTGTTTGACAAGCTGGCCCTGGACCCCAAGGCCAAACGCAGTTCCAAGGGCCAGTACAGCACGGACGAGGCCACCCTCCTCACCATCGCGGACAAGCATCCCATCGTGAACGAAATCCTGGAATACCGGGCTGTCAAAAAGCTCCTTTCCACCTACATCGAGCCTTTCCCTACGTACATTTCCGCTATGGACGGGCGCGTGCATACCACCTTCAACCAGGCCCTCACGGCCACCGGACGCCTGTCCAGCTCCAACCCCAACCTGCAGAACATTCCCATCCGCACGGAGCGCGGCAAGGAAATCCGCAAGGCCTTCGTGCCGGGCACGCCGGACGGGCTTATCGTATCGGCCGATTACTCCCAGATCGAGCTGCGGATCATGGCCCATCTGAGCTGCGACACCCACCTGACGCAGGCCTTCCGCGACGGCGAGGACGTGCATGCCGCCACGGCCGCCAAAATCTTCGGCATCCCCGTTTCCGAAGTCACGCGGGAGCAGCGCGGCATGGCCAAGACGGCCAACTTCGGCATCATGTACGGCATCTCGTCCTTCGGCCTGGCCCAAAGGCTGCACCTGTCCCGGAGCGCCGCCAAGGCCCTTATCGACGACTATTTCGCCGCCTTCCCGGCCATCCGCTCCTTCATCGACGACTCGGTGGCCTTCGCACGGGAGAACGGCTATGTGGAAACCCTCTTCGGCCGCCGGAGGTACCTGCCGGACATCCATGCCCACAACGCCACCGTCCGGGCCCTGGCGGAGCGCAATGCCGTGAATGCCCCCATCCAGGGGACATCGGCCGATATCATCAAACTGGCCATGATCCAGGTAGCCGCCCGCCTGAAGGAAAAGGGCCTGAAAAGCAAGATGGTGCTGCAGATTCACGACGAACTGCTGTTTGACGCCATCCCCTCCGAAGTGCCGGAGCTTCAGGCGCTGGTGAAAGACGTGATGGAAAATGTAATACGCCTGAGCGTTCCCCTCACGGTGGAATGCAGCGCAGGCGCCAACTGGCTGGAAGCCCATTAGCCTATGGACGCGAAAGAAAAAGAGCTTGTTCTGAAGGCCGTCCGGGGAGACCAGATGGCCTACCGGATGCTGTATCAGATACACGAAAAAGCAGTCCGCGGGCGGGTGAACGGCTATTTCCATTGGAAGGCCGATGCCGACGACGTGGTGCTGGAAAGCTTCCAGAAAGCCTTCGCCGCGCTGGGCAGTTTTGACACGGAACGGGAATTCCGCCCCTGGCTGCTGACCATCGCCACCCGCACCGCCCTGGACCATCTGGAGAGCATCCAACGGGAGAGCCAGAAGAAGGAGGGCATCCTCCACAAGACCGATTCCTCCGAAGGAAGCGCCCCGCTCACGGACTTCACGCCGGAGGAGGAGATTATCAACGACGAGATGCACGAGCGCCTGATGGGCTACATTGACGAACTGCCCAGCCTGTATAAAGACGTGATGATCAAATACATGATAGAGGAGCTGGAATACGAGGAGATTGCCAAGGAGCTGGGACTGGAGCTGAACACGGTACGCACCCGCATCCGCCGGGGCAAGGAGCACCTGTCCAAAATGATGTTAAGGGGGGAAGTGGAATGAACGGATTTGAACTTACGCCGCTGCAGCAGGAGCGTTTTGACGCCTTGGAGGCCCTGTACCGGGAATGGAACGCCCAGATCAACGTGATTTCCCGCAAAGACATCGACAACCTGTACAACCATCATGTGCTGCACTCGTTGGCGATAGGCCGATACTTGTCCGAGGTGCCGGGCCTTTGGGACAGTTTTGCCGCCGGCAGCATCCTGGACCTGGGCACCGGCGGCGGCTTCCCCGGCATCCCCTTGGCCATCCTTTTCCCGGAGGCTTCCTTCGTGCTCTGCGACTCCGTGGGGAAGAAAACCATCGTGGCATCGGCCGTCTCCCAAGCCCTGGGGCTTAACAATGTGGAAGTGGTGAACGCCCGCGCAGAATCCTTAGGACGCAGTTTCGACTATGTGGTGTCCCGCGCCGTGGCCTCCCTTCCGGACTTTTATCCCTGGGTGAAAAGGAGTTATCGCAAGGGCATCCTGTATCTGAAAGGCGGAGACGTAAACCCGGAAATTTCCGAACTGATGGCCCGTCACCACCTTCCTGCGGGCAGTATTCACACCTGGAGAATCTCTTCCTGGTTGGAAGACCCGTGGTATGAAGGAAAACTGGTCATCCACATTGAGAAATAAAGATTCTTCGGCCTGCGGCCTCAGAATGACAAAAGACCTGCCCTTCAGAATGAACCTGTCGTTCTTAATGTACTTGTCATTCTTAACCTACCCCACTTGTCATTCTGAACGAAGTGAAGAATCTCAAGAAAAATTTGGCGGATTTTCGAGAATTTACTACCTTTGCAGTCCATTACGCGAAAAATATAAAAAAGAGATAACATGAAAAGAACCTTTCAACCTTCCCGTCGCAAGCGTGTGAATAAGCACGGCTTCCGCGCCCGCATGGCTTCCGCCAACGGCCGCCGCGTCCTGAACGCCCGCCGTCGTCACGCCCGCAAAAAGCTCTCCGTATCTGACGAAGACCGCTGGTAGTCCGCTTTTTGCAACCAAAACGCTTACCGCAGACCTTTTACGGCCTGCGGTTTTTGTTTTTGCCACCTTGATCGCTAAGTTATTGGCTGTCATTGATTTGCATACTATTCCTCGTTCAATTTTTGAACGAGGAATGTATTATATACGCCTGATACTGAGAGAGTTAGCGATCAAGGGTATTGGGGACTTGGGCGTATCTTTGCGCCATGACGGCACTGTTGGCATTGTTTTACCTGACAGGAACGGCGTTGGAGAGTCCGGAAGGGCTGTATGGAGACCGCCTGGAAGAGATGGAGACGGAGGAACTGCTTTCCTTCGTCCGGCGGGCGTCGCAGGAGATGGAACGGCGGGGCGTGAGGCCGCCGCCACCGGCCCAAAAGGTAAGGGTGACGCGGGAGCTCAGGATTTTTATCGGCCCCAGCGAACTCAAAGTAAGGCCGATGGCAAAGTCTGTCCTGCTCCTTTTCCTGCGGCATCCGGAGGGCATCCCGCTCAAGCAGATGGCCTCCTACGAAAGGGAGCTTCGGAGCTTTTACCGGCGGGTGAGCCGAAGTTCGGACCCACAGGCCATGGACGAGCGGGTGGCGCGGATGCTGGAGGGCTTCAACAATGAGATTAACGTGAACATCGCCAGGGTGAACCGGGCGGTGGCCCTTCTGACAGACCGCATTCCGGACTACCAGATTGGCGGAGCGGCAGGGGCGGCCAAACGCATCCGCTTGGACAGAAACTGGGTGATTTGGGAATAAAAAACACTGCAAAAACAGTAAGAAACACACAAAAAGCATGTAATACAACACAACTTTTTTTACGATTCTTGCATCCTGCCATTCTTATGGATATCTTGCACCCGCTATGAAGACGAGAAAAGTATATCCCGGCGAGGTGCATCACATTTGCCAGCAAACGGTGGGCGGAGTCTTGGCGTTCTACTCTGCCGCAGACTTCCTTGTATTCTTTTCCATCGTATGCACGGTGGCGGGCCGATACGGAATCCGCCTCCTGGCCCTGTGCCCCATGGTTGACCATACGCATATCGTGGTGGTGGCGCCCGGGGAGACGGCGCTCGCCCGCTTTGTGCAGCAGTACACCTGTCTGTTTTCCCGGGAGTGGAACCAATCCCGCGGCCGGAAGGGGCCGCTGTTCAAGCACCGCTATATGAGCTCCGTCAAACTGGGGAACAAACAGGCCAGAACCACCATCAATTACTGCAACAACAACCCGGTAGAGCGAAAGGTGGTGACGGATGCCCGGGACTACCGCTGGAATTTCCTGCGCTATGCCCGGGAGACGCATCCGTATTCTCCTTCCCTGAACTTGTCCAAACTGCCGCCCAAAGTGCGGAACATCCTCCGGGAGGCCGGACGCATCCGCGAGGGAGGCGGGTATCTCAAGTACTGCCAGCTGGAGCGCTGGCGGGGCTGCCTCAACGCAGTACAGATGCAGTATCTGGCCGATTGCCTTGTGGGCCTTTGGAATGTCATCGATTATGGGGAAGCCATCAGCTATTACGGGAGCTACGAGGCCATGCTGCGTTCCTTCCGAGACAACACCGGCAACGACTATGACATCCGCGAAGACCGCAGCAGCTATTCAGACGCCGTGTATGGGGACTGCACCCGGATTTTGCTGAGGGAGGGGCATATCGGCCATCCGCGTGAGATTCCTTCCCTGCCCCTCTCCTTCCGGAAGGCCCTGGCCGATGAACTGCGGCGCCGCACCACCGCTCTTCCCCGCCAGATTGCCAAATACCTCCACCTTACCCTTGACAAGTGACTCTGCCAAGCTACTTCTTGATAGGATACAAGCGCAGGAGCAGGAGGATGAGGAGGGCGATGGCGGCCGGGAACAGCGAGAACAGGGCCCAGATCATGGTCTGGACCGACTCCATATTGCTGATGCTGATGATGGTTTCTCCCGTAGCCGGATCCGTATTGGAAACGAAGCCCGCCACACCCAGCAGCATGGCCACCAGGGCGCCGGAAATGGCCGATCCGAACTTCTGGGCCATGGTGCCGGAAGAGAAGATGAGGCCGGTGGAGGAAGTGCCGTTCTTCTGGGTGGCATAGTCCGCCACATCGGCATACATGCTCCAGATAAGCGGAGAATAAAGGCCGATGCCGATGGACGTGACAATCACATTGGCAATCATCACCCAAATCCAGGCAGGATCCATGGGGATGAAGAAGAACAGGATGGAGGAGACGGCGCAGATGATGGCCGCCCAGGCAAAGGCCTTGTGCTTGGAGCCCACCTTCTTGGTGAACCAGGGGCAAAGACCGCCGAATACCATGCAGGTGGCCTCGCCGAACATCATGAAGACGGTATAATTGATGACCAGGCCCATCACGGTGACGTCACCGTGCAGGCAGTATTCCATCAGATAGGCGGCCACGGCATAACGGAAACCGTTGAAGAAATTGGTACAGATGCCGATAAGGGTCAGGTAAATCCAGGGCTTGTTCCTGAACAGGTCGGCAAAGGGCTTGAAGGAGAACTTCTCTGCACGGACGGGTTTCAGGCGCTCCTTCGTGAGAAGGCCGCAGGCCAGGGTTCCCAAAGCCGCCACGGCACCCAGCAGCACACCCAGGACAGCATACTGATGCTTGGCGTCCCCTCCCACCATTCTCTGCAGGTAAGGGAAGGAGAACAGCATCACGAAACCCATGGCATAGGCGCCCACCATGCGGTAGGAGGAGAACTGGTTCTTCTCGTTGTCATCATCCGTCATCACGCCTAAAAGGGAGCCGTAAGGCACATTCACCGCCGTGTACACCACCATCATGAGCAGGTACAGCGCATAGGCATAGACACGCTTTCCGGCAGGCCCCAGGTCCGGGGTGTAGAGCAGCAGGGCGAACACCAGGCCCAGCGGAACGGCTCCGAAAATGAGCCAGGGCCGATAGGTTCCCCAACGGGACCGGGTGCGGTCTGCGATGGCACCCATCATGGGGTCCGTGACCACGTCGAACAGACGGGCCACCAGCATGAGGGCTGCCGCATCTGCCACGGTGAGGCCGAAAACGTTGGTAAAAAAGAAGGGAAAAGCGATGGACATGACCTTCCAGGTGATTCCGCCGGCGGCGGCGTCACCCAGGGCATAGCCTATTTTCTCAGATAATTTGGCCATAGTAAAAGATTTATGCGGTTAAGGGCTCAGGAGGGTGAGGTCGTCATTGGGGGCGGCACCGCTGCGATGCTTCTCCACCTCTTCCTGCAGCATCTGGACAATGCCCTTGCCATCCATTTGCGACACCCCGTTCATCAACTGAATCAGATGGTCGTTTCCGAAGAGTTCGTACCGGGGGTTCTCCGCCTCGTTGAGGCCGTCCGTGTACAGGAGAATCTGCCATCCGCGGATGTCCGGGATGCGCTCTCCCTGGAACTCGAAGCCGTCCCAGGTGCCAAGGGCCATGTTCACGTACTGCATGGGCAGGAAACAAGCCTCCTTGCCGGGCTCGCACACCACGGGCGGATTGTGGCCGCAGTTGCAGTAGGCCAGCTCTCCGGTTTGGAGATTGACCTTTCCTATGAACATGGTCACAAACATTCCCTGGTCGTTTTCGGCCGACAGGACGTGATTAATCTGATTGGCAATTTCTTCCGGGCTTTTTCCCTGCTGGCCGATGACGCGGAACAGGTTTCTTGTCACGGCCATGAACAGGGAGGCGGGAACGCCCTTGCCGGACACGTCTCCCACACAGAAGTAAAGCATCTCGTCTTCCACGAAGAAATCATAGAGGTCTCCTCCCACTTCCTTGGCAGGGGTCATGGAGGCGTACAGGTCTATGTCTTCCCTTTCCGGGAACGGCGGGAAAATGCGGGGCACCATGCTCATCTGGATGTCCCGGGCCACGTACAGTTCCTTTTCGATGGAGGCTTTTTCGGCCGATGTATTCGTGATTTCCTCAATGTACTTCACCAAGGACTGCTGCATCTCGGAGAAGGAGTGTACCAGCCTGCCGATTTCATCTGTCCGGTCCGTGTCGGGAAGGACCTCGTCGAAGTTGCCGGCGGCGATGGTTTCAGCCTCCTCGGCCAGGCTTCTTATGGGGGCGATCTCCCGGCGGAAAACAGCACTCAGGATGATGTGCATCAGGAGCATCCCCAGAATGAACATGAGAGCAACCACGTTCCTGAGTCGATTGTAGCCGTAGAAGATGTCTCTTTCGGGGCATACGATGGCCGCGCTGAAACCGGTCTCTCCGAGGGGCTTATAGAAAACGTAGCAAAGCTCTCCGTTCAGAGTGAGCTGTTTCATCCCTTCTTCTCCGGATACCATGGCCTTGCCAAGCTCCGTCCTTTCCGGATTGTCCTGTTCCATAGACTCCGTGAAGATGCTCTGGTAGAGGAGTTTCTCCGGATCCGGGTGGACAAAGAAGGTGCCGCCGATACCAATCATGAAGCTATAGGAATGGGGGTACGGCTTTACGGAAGAGATGGTTTTCGAAAGCCATTGGAGGGAAATGTCCGAAGCGATGGTGCCCACGTATTTTCCATTCTGGTCCTCTATGCGCTTGCAATAGGAGAGTATCATGTTGTCCTGGAAGGATTCTTCCTCGGGGTCTTCGTCCAGAAAGGGCTCTGTCCAGGCCGAGTGGCCCAGCAGCTTGGGCAGCTGGTACCAATCCATATAGAAGTATTCGTACGTTTCGTCTCCTTCCTGCTCCACCGTCGTCTCCTCATCGCCCCGGCTGGCGTAAACGGAGAAGTAGCGGCCTTCAGTCGGATAATAATAGGGCTCAAAGGCGATGGAGCAACCGACCAGTTCCGGATTGTTATCCACAATGGCGCGGGCATAAACGTACATGGAGTCCGGCGTATTCAGGTGGCGGCCCACCAGCCAGCCGGTGTTGTCCGTAGCCACTTCCACCTGATTCAGGATATTGTTCACACGAAGGACCGTGTTGTTCAGAAGCTGGGTGGCGTGCTCTTTGGCTTCCACTTGCACGGCGTAACGGGCCTGCGCGAAAAGGAATACCAGCGCCACGACAAAGACGATGGAGGCCAGGGCTGCCACCAGAATATTCAGTCTTCGGGAGAACGATACCCGAAAATAATCAAAGGGGTTGTATGCCATCTCTACTGGGCGATGATTTGTTCGTAAGTCACTTCATTCAGAAGAAGCTGGCTTCCCAGCATGAGGTCGTTGGCCTGCTTCACCATATCCGGCCTCAGGCGGAATTCCCGCTCACCGGAATCCCGATCTACCTGCAGCCTGAGGATTTCCTCCAACTGGAGTTTCTGAATAACGCGGTTGGTGGCTGCATGGTTCATTCTCACATACTTCATAACAATATCCAGGGCCTCCTCCGGGTGCTCTGCACAATACAGCCAGCCCTTCCTGCTGGCCTCCGCGAATTTATGCGCCACCTCCTTGTTATTCCGGTAGTAGGACTCCAGCATATACAATCCGTCTTCCTGCACGTTGTAGCCATGGTCACGGAAACGGTAAATGCTCTCCTCCGTGAGCTCTACACCACACTGTTTGAGGAGATAGTACTCGTGGAAGCTCATTGCCAGGATGGCGTCTATGGCACCGGCGAGGAAAAGGTTGATGCTGGTGGCATAACGGACCCACTGGTAATTGAGGTCTTCCTTGAGGCT
>CAJOMB010000013.1:0-16145 GCA_905235615.1 uncultured Bacteroidales bacterium
GTGGTGAAAACCTACGCCAAGTTCCACGGCGTGGAGCTGGGCATCCTGAAGGCCGATAACGGCCAGACCTCCCTGAAGGCCCTTCAGGAAGAGCTGGCAAAGGATGACGTGGCCGGTGTGCTGGTCCCGTCCGTAAACCGTTACGGCATCGTGGAAGACCACAGCGGCTTTGCCGATGCCGTCCATGCAGAGAATGGTCTCCTGTTGGAGTACTGCGACCCGTCGGCCCTTTCCGTGGTGAAAACGCCCGGAGAATGGGATGCCGACGTGGCCGTGGGCGAAGGCCAGTCCCTGGGCCTGCCGCTCAGTTACGGCGGTCCCTATGTGGGCTTCATGACGGTGAAGAAAGAGCACATGAGAAAGATGCCCGGCCGCATCGTGGGCCAGACGGTGGACGGCGAAGGAAGAAGGTCCTTCGTGCTCACCCTGCAGGCACGCGAACAGCACATCAAGCGGGAGAAGGCCACGTCCAACATCTGTTCCAACGAGAGCCTGATGGCCCTCTGGGTTACCATTTACCTCTCTCTGATGGGCCCTGAAGGCCTCCGGGAGGTGAATAAGATGAGCACGGACGGCGCCCATTACCTGAAGGCGGAGCTCCTGAAAACCGGCCAGTTCGAGGATGTGTACCCGGACAAGCCTTTCCTGAAGGAGTTTGTCCTGAAGCCTGTGAAGGAAAGCGCCGCCGCGCTTCATGAGCGGCTGGAAAAGGCCGGCTTCTTTGCCGCCTGGCCTATGGAAGAGGGGCTGGTGAGCTTCTGCGTTACGGAAAAGAGAACCAAGGAGGAGACCGATGCACTGGTCTGCGCCATCAAGGAGGGTTAGGCTATGAAATACTACGACAAACTTATATTCGAACTCTCCCGGGAAGGCCGATGCGGCTTCTCCCTTCCGAGGAACCGCTATCCGGCGGCTCCGGAGCTTCCGGCGGCGGTGCGGCGTTCATTGGCCCTGAACCTGCCGGAGGTGTCTGAGCCGGACGTGGTACGTCATTACACCAACCTGTCCCAGATGAACTTCGGTGTGGACACCGGTTTCTATCCGCTGGGCTCCTGCACCATGAAGTACAATCCCAAGATTGACGAGGAGATTGCTTCGCTGCCGGGCTTCGCGTCCCTGCACCCGTTGGAAGAAGACGCCCTGGTCCCCGGAATACGGAAGGTGTATGAGAAGATGAATGAGGCCCTGTCGGCCATCACGGGCATGCATGCCTTCACCTTCGCCCCTTGCGCCGGCGCCCACGGAGAACTCACGGGCCTGATGATCATGCGCCAGTATCACATGAGTCGCGGAGACTGGGCCCGCACCAAGGTGATTGTGCCGGACAGCGCCCATGGCACCAATCCGGCATCGGCCGCCGTTTGCGGCCTGCAGGTGGTCCAGGTGAAATCCTTGGAGAACGGCCGCATTGACGTGGAAGCCCTGAAACCGCTTTTGGACAATACCGTGGCCGGTATCATGATGACCAATCCCAACACCCTGGGCCTTTTTGAGACCCAGATCAAGGAGATTGCCTCCCTGGTGCACGGGGCGGGCGGCCTGCTGTACTACGACGGTGCCAATATGAATCCGCTCATGGGCGTGGTCCGTCCCGGAGACATGGGCTTTGACATCATGCATCTGAACCTGCACAAGACCTTCTCCACGCCGCATGGCGGCGGCGGTCCCGGCAGCGGTCCCGTGGGGGTGGCCGCCCATCTGGAAGGCTGCCTGAAGGAGCTCAGGGTGAGCGGTTTCCACGGCAACTTCGGCGTTATCCTGAAGGCCTATGCCTACATCCTTTCCTTAGGCAAGGACCATATCAAAAAGGTGGGCCAGTACTCCGTCCTGGGTGCCAATTACATCAAGGAGAGCCTCAAGGATGTGTACAAACTCCCCATCGAGGGTGTGTGCAAGCACGAATTTGTCTTTGACGGACTCATCAACGACGGCGCCCGTGAAGGCGTTTCCGGCGCCACCACCCTGGACGTGGCCAAGCGCCTGCTGGATTACGGCTTCCATGCTCCCACCATCTATTTCCCGCTCCTGTTCCATCAGGCCATCATGATAGAGCCCACGGAAACCGAGAGCAAGGAAACGCTGGATGCCTTCATTGAAGTGATGCGGAAGATTGCGGCCGAGGCCGCCGAGGACCCGAACATCCTCCACGGAGCCCCGCACAATACCCCCATCTCCCGTCCGGACGAAACGGCTGCCGCGCGTAATCCTATTCTGAAATACCAAGACACGCTTTAATGAAAGAAAGATCCCTTCATACCATTCTGGACGGCTTTCAGAAGATAGAGCTGGAAGACCTCGGGAACATCCTCGGGAATGAACTCAGTCCCCGTTTGAGAAAGTCCCAGTTGGTGGAACAGCTGCACACCTACCTGCGCGGGCAGCCGCGCAGGTGGATGTCGCATCTGATGGAAAGGGATGTCAGGCTCCTTCGGGATCTGGTGCACGCAGGCCCGGAAAAAGTTCAGTATCGGGATTTTGCAGACTATCCATCCCTGCTGGAAGTAACCGGTCTTGTCCAGTACGACGACTCCGACGAGAATTTCCACAAGGTGTGGATAAGCCGGGAGGTGTATGACATCGTGGCCCCGAATGTGGACAAGGTGCTGCGCTCCTGTGAGAAGAGCGGCCAGTTCGAGGTGGAGAGAATGGGACTGGGCTATCTTAATCTGTACGGAATAGTTCCTACGGATCGCTTCATTGATCTTTTGATGGACTGGTACGAGGAGTCTCATTTCGGTGAGCTGGAGGAGCTTTCCCGGATGCTGCAGCAGAGCCCGCTGGTGAAGATGTACCGTTATATAGACCAGTGGGGAGACTATGTGTGCTCTCCCTGTGTGGAGAGTGCGGAGGAAGTATTTACCCAGCGCAAGGCCTTGCATCAGAAGCACTTCAAAGCCTTTTCCTCCGCTGAGGTCCGGGAGGCCGGAGCCGGGGCGCCCTACTTTACCATCGGCCTCAAAACGCCGGAGGGCATGCGCTTGGAGCAGATGTACCGTCGGCTGGGCTATGAGGGCTACGAACTGGTGAAGGCCCAGCACGACACCTGGATAGAAGCCCAGTACACCCTGGAGCAGAATGACGCCCTTTTCCAGCCCCTCATGGACAGTCCCATGAGCCCCGAGCTGGATGAGGAAAGCTGGCTCTCCTGCTGCAAGATTGTGAGCGAATACGCCAACAGCATCCCCAAGTGGTTCCTCTGCGGTTTCAATGCAGAGGAAACGGGCATTGCCAAGGCCGATTGGTCCGCCTGGCAGGAACCCCGGACGGAAGCGCTGCCGGAAGGGGAGGATTACCCCCGCTGGACCATGCCGGAACCCACGATTTCGGAGGGCTTTGCCTCCGATTTGGGTGCGGCCGGCATTCCCTTGGGCTTTGCCATTCCGCATGTGGCTCCGGATGACCCCTGCCCTTGCGGAAGCGGACTCAGATATTGCCGTTGTCACGGAAAATTCCTTTCGTAATGGAACTGAAACCTGTCGCCTTTTACAAGGGGCCCTTCGGCTCCAAGTTCGGCATTCCCCGCCAGAGCGCCCTGGTGGAAGGATTGGAAGGGCGCATTGTCTTTACCCCGCCATACCGGGTGCGGGAAGCCCTGCGGGGGATAGAGGGCTTCAGCCATCTGTGGCTGCTCTGGGGTTTCAGCGCCAACAAGGAGGCCAAGGGAGCGTGGCAGCCCACGGTGAGGCCTCCCCGTCTGGGTGGAAACACCGCCATGGGCGTATGGGCCACGCGTTCTCCCTACAGGCCCAATCCCATCGGCCTGTCTTGCGTAAAACTGCTCCGGGTGGAGAACCTGGAATTGGTGGTGGAAGGGGCGGACCTCATGGACGGAACGCCCGTCTATGATATCAAGCCCTATGTCGCCTACGCCGACAGCATCCCGGATGCGGTGAGCGGCTTTGCGGCCGAAGCTCCCCGGAAAAAGTTGGAAGTCTTTATTCCTGAAAACCTTCCCTTGAGCGGCGCCCAGAGGAAGGTTTTGGTACAGGTGCTGGCTTTGGATCCGCGTCCGGCCTACCAGGAAAATCCCGAAAGGGAGTATGTGATGCCCTTCGGGGGCGGGGAAGTGGTGTTCCGCGTGGCGGGCGACCTTCTAAGCGTTACGGAATTCAGAAGGGGTTAGCCCTGTCTTTTTCTTGAAAAAGCGCGAGAAATAAGACTGGTCCGGAAGTCCCACCCGGGCCGATATGTCCGCAATGGAGATGGAAGGGTCTTTGAGCAGGCTCTTGGCAATGTTGATGCGTGCAATCTCTATCCAGTCTATGGCCGTACGGCGGGTGCGGTTTTTCACCGTCTTGTTCAGATAATTGGGCGTTACACCCAGCTGAGAGGCGTATTCGGCCACAGAAAGGGGAATGCTGCCCTTTTCAAAAACCAACTGGAGGAAACGTTCGGAAACCACGGCCACTTTCCCTCCGGGGCGGAGCTGCCCGATAATCAGGTCCATGGCACTTTGGAGGAAGCTGCGGTCTTTGTCCTCATAGGCTGTTCTCATCCTTTGCAGAAGGGCTCCCATGAACACGGCGTCCTCGAACCAGAAGCTCTGCTGAATGAGGGTGCTCGAACGCAGGACAGGATACGACGCATCCTTCAGGAATTCCAGGGAAAAGCTTCCGTCATATCCCTGGCATCCGTTGAAATACTTGACTTCGATGGCCTGATCCGGCGGAGCGAGCACAAATTGTCCGGGGCTGATGAGATGGTTATGCCCTTCTATCTCCACCAGGGCCTCTCCTTCCAGGAAGAAGCAGTAGGCATATACGGGAAATCTTTGTGGCTTATTGTTGAAGGGCGTGAACCCGGTTTGTTTGATTGTGTTTAATGTAAATAATGGTTTCATGTTTAGGTTATTGTTTAGAATTCAAAATCAACGCCAATGTTTATGGCAAAATTCTTCCCTGCCTCCGGACGGCGGTGCGTCACTCTCCAGAAGGCGTCCACGCGCAGGATGCGGAAAATGTTGGCGATGCCCACGCCCACTTCTACATAGGGCTTTTCCAGCGTTTGGCACTGAGCGGGAAGATAAAAAGGAGCCTTCCCGCCCGGAGTGTCCCTGTTGGCGTCGCTCAGCGTACCCCAGGCCATTTTCACAGTGGCCACTTCCCGCAAGTCCAATTTCTTGACAAGCGGAATCTTTCCGAGGAAAAAGCCGTTGAAGTTATGCTCGTAGAAGGCGGTGAGCCAGCGGTCCGAGAGGAACTCGTAGTAGTCCATGCAGGAGTAGGCGCCGCGGTCCAGGAAGAAGGTCTGGTTGCCGTCATGCAATTTGAGCATGGGAAAGGGAACGCTGCCCCAGATGGCCCCGCCCTCAATCCCCAGGCGGCCAAAGCCGACGGCGGTGGAAGGAATCTTCCAAGTGAGGTTGGCCGTGGCTTTCAGGAAGTTGAAATCGTCTTTGGTGATACCCTTGAAGCCGGAAGTGAGGTTGAGTTCAATAATCGGATATTTGGTGAAGAGGTAAGTCTTGACAAAGAAGTTGCGGTTCACGCGCTCGTCAAAGGAGAAACGGAGTCCCACCCGCAGCGAATTCATGGAGAAGCTCTCCTGGGCGTTTTCCGCTCTGTTCTCTACGGACGTGGGAACAAAGCGGACGCGCTCCGGGCCCATGTCTGGCCCGTTGTAACTCCAGATGCGCTGGGTGCGCCATTGTGCCGTTGCGTTGAGCCAGGGAGCGAACTCGTGGTCGTAATTGACGTCAATGTAGCGGACCAAGCTCAGTTTCTTGCTCTGGGAACGTGCCAGCAGGGAAGAGAAGATGCTTTGGGAGGTAAAGACGTAACCGCCACCGAACTGGACGTAGTCGTATTTGGCGTCGAAGGTGAGTTTCCGGGTCTTTTCCCGCCCCAGCATCCATTCCACCGTGGCCTGACCTTTGGGACGGAGGTCCTTGAAGCCGAAAGCCAGGTAGCCGCCCAAGCGCAGCTTGGTGGAGAATTCCTTGAGGGTTCGGCCGCCTATCTGCATGCGGAAGCCCTCCATGTCGTTGTAGGCGAAGGTCTGCGCCCATCGGCCAAATTCGAAGCCCCAGGGCTTCACCTCATAGTAATTGCCCACAAGGGTGCGGGAAATGGCATAGGCCCATTTGTAGGTGGGAGTATGCTGGATGTCATCCACCATCTGATAGATGCCTTTTTCCCGCTCGGAGAGTTCGTAGGGGCGGGCCGATTCCCAGAAGGCTTCGTCTCCCACCTTGACATCCCGCATCACTACGGTTTCGGAGGAGGTAAGGGCGTCCTTGTCTGAGACAGGTTCAAAGACAGGCTCTTCATAGACGATATGCCGGTTTCCTAAAAAGGCCAGGATGCGGGATTCGTCGCTGACGGTGACGGAAAAGTCAATGTTCAGGTGCTCTTCCCCATAGAACCAGCGTCCGCTCGGGAGCCGGCGGTTCTGGATTTCAAAATTGATGTGCCGGATCCAGTTTACGTTGGATTCTCCGGACAGGCTGGCATGCACGCTTCGGATGCCGAAATCTTCCGCGTCAATCTGCATTTCACCGTCTAAGGTGGGGGAGGTGACCAGTTTCTTGGGATGGAAACGGAGCACGTAGGTTTTCCGGCCCTCCACCTGCAGGCTGTCCACCAGGAAGTAATTGTAATAGATGTGGGCGCTCTCCGCCGCCGGGTTGGGAATGACCATGTTGATTACGCCCACATTCTCTTTGTAGAAGTTGGTTTTCAGGAGGTAGGAGCCTGTGAACTGGCGCAGGGCATTGTCATCTTCCAGGCCGGAGATACGGCTGGCACGCATGACTTCACGGTTGAAGGAAGGGTCCTGGGAATGGTAAACGTCCGAAAGGTTCTCCGAGATGAGGGCCGGAATAAAGGAGCGTCCGGTGATGGCGGAGGTGTCGGCATAATTACGGATAAAGCCGATGCTCTTGTCCAAGGAGCGGATGCGCAGGAGCTCCTCCATGTTCTGGACATCGAGCTCAATCTTGGAATAGAGGCGGGCGTTCCAGTCCGGGGCGTTGTCAGGGTCGTTCACTTCCCGGCTACGGTCCAGCTTCCGGAGGATGCTTTTGATGTAGCGGTTGTCCGGTTTTACCAGGGCTGCTTCGAGCTGCTTGGGGTCCTGCCTGAGGCGGAAATTTATCTCTTTGAAGGAGCCGTAGCTTACGGGGATGGACAGGCTTTCATAGCCGATGAGCGATGCCGTGAGGATTTTCGCTTCCGGGGAGCGGGTCTCCAGGGAATATCGGCCGTCCATGTCGGTGGAAATGCCGATGGTGGTTCCATCGAAATAGACGCTCACAAAGGGGACAGGTTCTCCGGTTTCTGCGTCGGTGACCATCCCTCTTACACGTGTCGTGCCCTGGGCGGCCGCTGTAACGGCTGCCATCAGCAACAGGAAAAAGAGAGTCCATCTTCGCATAAGAGAACAAAGTTAACCCCTTTTTCTGAGATGTCCAAAGATTACGTGTAGAGAAAGTTCAATAGCGCCAATTTGGACTTTTCGGGAAGGTAGCGGACCAAGGCACCCACGGCGGCGTAGTCCAAGCGGGGAATCACGCGGATACGCATCTTCTTCTTTCTGAGTTGTTTGAGGATGGCTTTGCCGATGACGTCCGGCTGCATGCCGCCTCTTTCATCGGCCTCGATTTTGGCCAGGTTCTTATCCATTTTAGTCCGATAGGGAGAGGCGGGGTCCTGGGCGGCGGCGTTCAGTTTCCGGGCATTGGTGAAGCCGGTGGCTACGTCTCCCGGAAGGATGCTGCAACATTGGATTCCGCTTCCTTTGAGCTCCATCGAAAGGGACTCCGAAAGAGACAGGAGGGCGGCTTTGACGGAAGAGTAGAAACCCTGGAAGGGGAGTTGCAGCACAGCCATTACGGAGGTGACGGTGATAATGCGGCCGTGCCCCTGTTTCCGAAAGACCGGCAGGCAGGCCTGGATGGTTTTGAGCGCACCGAAGTAATTGGTTTCGAATTGGCTGCGTGCTTCCTCCTCCAGCGTTCCTTCAACAGGCCCGTAGATTCCGTTCCCGGCGTTGCATACGACGGCGTCCAGTCGGCCCTCATCCCGGAGAATCTGCGCCACCACCGCCTGGGTGGCGGCGGCGTCATTGACATCCAACCTGACGGGAACAACGCCCGGCGTCTGCTCCTGGAGGATGCCGCGGCGGCTTCCGGCATATACTTTCATACCATCCTGTGCCAGGATGCGGGCGGTGGCGGCACCGATTCCGCTGCTGCCGCCGGTGATGAGGACAACTTTTACTTCTTCCATAGTTCTGATTGGAGCGTATAGTTTTCAGGCTCCGGCAAATCATAGACGCTGGAGCGCAGAAATGCTTTGAATTCATCATCGGGGACCGCATCCAACTGCTCCGTGCCGATGGTGGGACCGATGATCATGCGGGGTTTTGTCCCTTTCTTGTTGAACAGCTCGTGGAAGAGCCGGACCAGGCGGATGCGGAAGTCAATGAGGCCCAGAGAATAGTAGAACCACGAATTATGGTCCACGAAACGGATGGGCACGACGGGCACATGGGCCTTCCGGATGAGGCGGATGGCGGCATCCTGCCATTCCCGTTCACAGAGGGTCCATCCTTCGCGCGGTCTCAAATCGGCCACGGCGCCGGAGGGGAAGATGGCCAGCGGCTCTCCTTCGCGGATTTGCAGGAGGGATTCCTTGACACCGTTGATACTGGTGGCGGTAGCTTCCGTCCGGACCGATACGGTGGGATTCACGGAGATGAAATTGGGCGCCAGGCCGTAAATCCACATGAGCATTTCGTTCACCATCACCTTGGTCTTGGGCCTTACATGTCCCAGCACATCCATCAGGCAGATTCCGTCCAAATGACCGTAGATATGGTTGGAAATGGCTATGAAAGCCCCCTGAGGCAGGCTTTCAAGTCTCTGTGCATTTCCTATGCGAAAGTCTGTCCCCACTTCCTTCAGGATGCCGTGGGCGAATTCCGGACCGTAGGGGACGCCGCTTTCGCAGACTTTGTCGTGAACGTCGTTAACCTTGTTTATGCCGGTAAGGCGCATCCCCAGATTGAAAAGAAACTTTCCCCTTCTTCCTTCGAAAATGGGGGAAAGTCTCTCTGCTGCTTGCTCTTGGGTGATTACAGGCATCTACTGTTTCTTTACAGGTGGGTCAATCTTGCTGTAATACTTGATATCCTTGAAGAAACCTGTCAGGTAGAAGATGAACAGAAGGAGTGCCGCCGCTACGGCAATATAGTCGAAGAGGCCCACGGAGAACTGGTTGTGGAACAGGACGACATCCTTTTTCCAGGTGCTCAGCCAGGGAATGTACATGAAGGCAATGTTGACGAGGATGAGCAGAAGCCGGAACTCGGTGGGTCCCAGGCCGCCGTAAGTGAGGCGCATCTCACCCTTG
This sequence comes from uncultured Bacteroidales bacterium, assembly GCA_905235615.1. GTDB lineage: Bacteria > Bacteroidota > Bacteroidia > Bacteroidales > UBA932 > Cryptobacteroides. The sequence continues at coordinate 9,354 of CAJOMB010000013.1, forward strand.
AGATGGCAGTCTATATAAACATAGATGCTGAGCATGAAATATCCTACCAGGGCCATCATGGCAAAACTCATGTTCACCAGCGGGCTGCAGCCTACGCCTATGAACATGATGGTCTCGTTGATGACATCTACGTTATGGTCGATGAAAAAACCGTAAGTCTTGCGCTGGGTGCCCCTCACACGAGCCAGGCTGCCATCCATGGAATCTCCGAACCAGTTTACCATAAGGCCGAAGCAGCTTAGCCAGAGCCATTGGAGGTTCAAGTTGGACAGGGCATACCCCACGGCCATGATGACTGCTCCCAAAAAGCCCACAAAGGTGAGCAAATCGGAAGTGACCCATGAGGGCATTCTTTGGGCCAGCCATACCAGAATTTTTTTCTCAAGAGGATTCAGAATGGAGGTCTGAATCCGTGAAGCTTGTTTCTTCTTTTCAGACATTATCAGTACACTTAGGGACTGCAAAGATAGCAATTATTTTTTCTTCTGCCATCGGCGGACCATTCTGCGAAGGTGTCTCCATCCTAAGGCCAGGAACGAATCGGCATGGCGCTGGCGCTTCTCCGGGTACATTTCTTCGAAGGCGACCAGGAGCCCGGAATCATAGACATCTCCGAATTCATCGTTGATGCCGGTGCCGAAGTACATCATGGTGGGGGACAGATTCATGTAGGTATTTACCAGCGGCGGCACAAATACGCCCATGGCCGAAATCTGGTTTTTCAGAACCTTATAGCCTTCCTTCAAATCCAGGCCCTTGAAAAATTTTGAATATTTTTCGGGATTCACCACCTTCACTTCTTTCCGGATATGGATGAGCCGGCTGTGCTTCCCGAAGTATTTTTTCAAGAAGACCATAATCAGCTCCCTGGCCTCGGCAGGATATTCCCGGTAGATGGTGGCTTTCCCAAAGAAATACTTAATCCTTTTTCCGAAAAGGATGCCGATGGCGGCAATGCCGTCAAACAGGTTGTCCAAGGCGTAGAGGCTCTTGGCTCCGGCCTTGGAACTCTGGTATTCCACGGTTACGAAACTGCGTCCCAGCTCCAGGGTATAGGGGAGATACTCCTTGATGAAACGATGGGAGAACTCGAACATGTGGGAGGAGGTGAGGATGGGCTGACCCCCGGCCGTAAATACGGCCTGGTCACACAGGCAGAAACGGTATCCTCCGATGATTTCCTGTGCGTCGGGATTCCAAAGAACCAGCTGCCGGTAACCATAGACGGGGTTGGTGTCAAATTCGTCCAGATCCAGTTCCTGCCCAGTTCCTCCGCCGTCGTTCCGGAAGGCGATTTCCCTTAGTCGGCCTATTTCGCGGAGGACGTTAATTGATTCAGGTCCAACTACATAGAGCTCGTTCCCTGCGCGGTTTGTCTTGCGCAGGAAGGTCTTTTCGTTGAGTTCGGTCTTCAATGCCTCCCTTTCAACGGGAGGGACAATGGGTTTCATACACGCATGCAAATATGCTTGCTAAGTTAGAGTTATTTTGTGACAATAACAAAAATTTGTATCTTTGCCTTGATGAATCGTCGTCTGAAGGAGATACTCAGGAATTTCGTAAGGTTTACCCTTACCAGTTCTGCCGGAACCATTGTAGATTTGGGTCTGCACTGGATACTGAGTCATTATGCCTTTGAGGGGTCCTACTGGGGCAGCTTCTGGATTGCACCCACCATTTCCTTCGAGGTGGCCACCATTGTCAACTTCTTCATCGCCTATTTCCTGGTATGGAAAGACAGAGTCTCCAGTCCCGGAAGCATCCGGTCCATGTTGCGGCATTTCGCAGCCTACAATGCGGCCTGCGTCGGGGGGTATGTGATCAAGTTCCTGGCCATGCAGGGCTTCCACTTCCTGTTCGTGTCCTTGGGCTGGCTGCAGGAGTGGTCCATCGAACCGGTGTTCTGCAATTTCCTGGGCCTGTGCTTCTCCGGCTGCTTCAACTTCGTGATGAACGAGTTCGTGATATTCAACAAGAACAAAGTCAAAAAATAATATGGCAAACAAAGCACTTGATACCGCCTTTCTGGACCGGGCCATCGTATTTGCCGTCAAGGCGCACGCCGGCACAGAGCGTAGGGGAAAGGGTTTCCCTTATATCGTACATCCCTTGGAGGCCATGGAAATTGTGGCAACCATGACGCCCGACCAGGAGCTCCTGGCCGCCGCCGCCCTTCACGATACCGTGGAGGACACCTCGGTTACCGTCGAGGATATCCGGGCCCAGTTCGGAGACCGCGTGGCTTCCCTGGTCCAGTCGGAGAGCGATGTCTTCATTGAAGGCCGGAGCGAAGAAGACAGCTGGCATGACCGCAAGCAGGCAGCCATAGACCGCCTGGCCGCCGCCTCCCACGAGGCCAAGATGGTGGCCTTGGGAGACAAGCTCTCCAATATGAGGGCCATCGCCAGGGACTATGCCGTGAAGGGAGATGCCCTGTGGTCGCTGTTCCATGCCAAGGACCCCAAAGATCACGAATGGCATTACCGCGGCCTTGCAGAGTCCCTGAAGGAACTCTCGGACACCTTTGCCTATAAGGAATTTGTCTCATTGATTGATCAAGTTTTTTCCAAAGCCGATGAAAATTAAGATAACGGAAGGTATCAGGAAGGGCGCCCGCGCCGGATTCCTGTTGGTGCTTGTTGCCACCATCACCCTGGAGGCGACGGGGCTTATCCAGTATTATTATTCTGCCAAGGGAATCAAGGAAGAGGCCCAGAAAAGGGCCGAAAGCCAACTGGAGACCAACCGCGCCCGGATTATGGATGTGGTGAACCAGGCGGAGGCCGCCGTGCACAACAGCGTCTGGATTGCCCAGTGGTGTTTGGAAGTGCCGGACAGTCTGCATCGTGTGGCCCAGCGTATCGTGGAAGACAATCCGGTGGTCATTGGCTCCACCGTTGCCCTGGTCCCTGGGTATGACAAGCGTCGGCCTCTGTTCTCGCCTTATGTGTGCGAGGGGCCGTCGGGCCTGGAGTTCAAGAGCCTGGCGACGGAAGACTACGACTATCCTTCCCAGGAATGGTTTGTGAAGCCTTTGGAACTGGAACAGGGCTATTGGTCGGAACCTTATATAGATGAAGGGGGCGGGGAAGTGCTCATGACCACTTACTCCTATCCCATCCGGGACAAGCAGGGCCGGATAGCCGCCATCCTTACGGCCGATATCTCCTTGGACTGGCTTACGGAGATGGTGGGCAATGTGAAGGTGTACCCGGGTGCCTTCAGCATGGTTGTGAGCCGTGCCGGACAGATTATGGTCTGCCCGGTTGATACGCTGATCATGCGTACGAATGTGACGGACGCGGTGAAAGGGATGAATGATTCCGTTTCGCTGGCTTCACTCAACCGGGCCATGTTGTCCGGAGAATCCGGCAATATGACCATTCGGGAAAAAGGAGTCAGTGCCCGGGTTTTCTTCGCTCCGGTGGAGCGCACCGGCTGGTCCATGTCCATCGTGATTCCGGAGAGCGAGATTTATGCCGGAATCCGTAAAATCGGCCGGATTGTCATGTTCCTGCAGATTCTGGGCATTCTCATGATTGCCCTGATTATCCGCTACGTCATTATGAATTATATCTCCTTCTACAAGATGAACAAACAGAAGGAGCGCATTCAGAATGAGTTGCAGGTGGCCAGTGACATCCAGATGGCCATGGTGCCCAAGATTTTCCCGCCTTTCCCCAAACGGGACGACATTGACTTGTCGGCCTCTTTAGTGCCTGCCAAGGAGGTGGGAGGAGACCTTTACGATTTCTTTATCCAGGACGAGAAACTGCATTTCTGCATTGGAGACGTATCCGGAAAGGGCGTTCCGGCATCCCTCCTGATGGCTGTCACCCGTACCCAGTACCGTACGCTGGCCGCCCACTATGACAGTCCGGCCAAGATTGTTTCGTCCATCAATGACAGTATGGACGAGATTAACGAGAACAACATGTTCGTCACCTTCTTCTGCGGCGTGCTGGATTTGAAGACCGGTCACATGGACTATTGCAATGCCGGTCACAATGCCCCTTACATCCTCACGGACGCCATCCGGGAACTTGCGGTGGAACCCAACCTCCCCTTGGGGGTGCTCACCAGAGTGGATTATGTGGAACAGTCGGTGGAAATGAAGTATGACGACGCCCTGTTCCTCTTTACGGACGGCCTCAACGAGGCGGAGAACATCCTCCATGAGCAGTTCGGGGACAGCGGCATCCGTGCCGTGCTGCATACCCGTCGCTCCGCCCAGGGCCACTTGGACGCCATGAAGGCCGCCGTTGCCGCTTTTGTGGGAGAGGCCGAACCCAGCGACGACCTCACCATGCTCTTCCTGCACTATCTTGGCAAGTAGCCTCTTATAGTATATTCCTCGTTCAAAAATCGAACGAGGAATATACTATAATGAGCTGATTATCAGTTGGTTGGCTGTCAACATGGAAGATGAGAAAAGCCCTTCTACAGCGCTGTAGAAGGGCTTTTGGGAGGTACCAAGCGGAATCGAACCGCTGTAGCAGGTTTTGCAGACCTGTGCCTAACCACTCGGCCATAGTACCAAAACGGGAATGCAAAGTTAGCAGTAATTCCCGAATTTGCAAAACTTATTTCAAAACACCCAGCTCTTTTCCAACCTTGACAAAAGCGGCGATGGCTTTGTCAAGATGCTGCTTCTCGTGGGCGGCGCTCAGCTGAACGCGGATGCGGGCTGCACCTTTGGGAACCACGGGATAGTAGAAGCCCGTTACGAAAATGCCCTCCTGGGCCATCTTGGCGGCGAATTGCTGGGACAGAGGGGCGTCATACAGCATGACGGCGCAGATGGCGCTCTGGGTGGGCTTGATGTCAAAGCCGGCGGCCATCATCTTGTCACGGAAATAATCTACGTTGGCCTGCAGTTTGTCGTGCAGGGCGTTGGATTCTTTCAGAATCCGGAAGGTTTCCAAGGCTGCGCCGGCAATCATGGGCGGGATGGAGTTGGAGAAGAGATAAGGACGGCTGCGCTGACGGAGCATGTCGATGATTTCCTTGCGGCCGGTGGTGAAACCGCCCACAGCGCCACCGAAGGCCTTGCCCAATGTTCCTGTGAAGATATCGATGCGGCCGTAGCAGCCAAACTGTTCCGCCACGCCGTGACCGGTAGGGCCCACCACGCCGGCGCTGTGGCTCTCGTCCACCATCACCAGGGCGTCGTATTTCTCTGCCAGGGCGCAAATCTTGTCCATCGGGGCCACGTTGCCGTCCATGGAGAACACGCCGTCCGTGACGATAATGCGGAAGCGGCAGGTCTGGGCTTCCTGGAGCTTGGCCTCCAGATCGGCCATATCGGCATTGTTGTAGCGGAAGCGCTGGGCCTTGCAGAGGCGCACGCCGTCTATGATGGAGGCATGGTTGAGGGAATCCGAGATGATGGCGTCATCGGCCGTGAAAAGGGGCTCGAACACACCGCCGTTGGCGTCGAAGCAGGCGGCGTAGAGGATGGCATCCTCCGTATGGAAATAGTCTGCGATGGCCTTTTCCAGCTCCTTGTGGATGTCCTGGGTGCCGCAGATGAAGCGGACGGAGGACATGCCGTAGCCGCGCTGGTCCATGGCTTTTTTGGCGGCCTCGATGAGGCGGGGATTATCGGCCAGGCCCAGATAGTTGTTGGCGCAGAAGTTGAGGGCCTCGCTGCCGTCTTCCAGGTGAATCACGGCACTTTGGGCCGATGCAATATTCCTTTCTCTCTTGTAAAGGCCGGCTTCGTCGATGGCCTTCAGCTCATTCTGTAAATGTTGTTGAAATTTGCCGTACATGGTTATAACGCTTTTGTGCTTTCAAATTTAGCCATTTTATCTTGAAAATATAAGCAAAATGTAATAAATTTGCGTAGATAAAGGTTAATGTATGAAGAACGTATTGGTAATTGGCTCTACGGGGCAGATCGGGTCGGAGCTCACCATGAAACTCCGCAGGGAGATTCCTTCCGGCACGGTGGTGGCCGGATATATCCCCGGGGCCGAACCCAAGGGAGAGCTTCTGGAAAGCGGGCCTTCCGCCGTGGCCGATGTCAGGGACGCCGCCGGCCTGGCCGCCATCGTTTCCCAGTACCGGATAGATACCATCTATAATCTGGCGGCCCTCCTGAGCGCCGTGGCGGAGCGCAAGCCGCTGCTGGCCTGGGACATCCAGATGAACGGCCTCCTGAACATTCTGGAAATCGCCCGCGAAAAGGGCTGCGCCGTGTTCACCCCTTCATCCATCGGCTCCTTCGGCCCGGAAACGCCGCATGTGGGAACGCCCCAGGACACCATCCAGCGTCCCCGTTCCATGTATGGCGTCACCAAGGTGGCCACGGAGCTGCTGAGCGACTATTATTTCCATAAATATGGCGTAGATACCCGCTCCGTCCGCTTCCCCGGACTCATCTCCTATACCACCCTGCCCGGCGGCGGCACCACGGACTATGCCGTGGAGGTGTATTATTCGGCCGTGAAAGGGGAAGAGTTTGTGTGCCCCATCGCTCCCGGCACCTATATGGACATGATGTACATGCCGGACGCCCTGCAGGCCGCCGTGCACCTGATGCAGGCAGACCCTTCCCGCCTGAAGCACCGCAACTCCTTCAATATTGCTTCCATGAGTTTTGAGCCGGAGCAGATTTTTGCCAAAATCAGGGAATACATTCCTTCGCTGCGTGTCCGCTATGAGGTGGATCCGGTTCGCCAGGCCATCGCTACATCCTGGCCGGACAGCATGGACGATTCCTGCGCCCGCGAAGAGTGGGATTGGAAACCTACCTATGACATGGATTCCATGACCAAGGACATGATC
>CAJOMB010000013.1:16171-24319 GCA_905235615.1 uncultured Bacteroidales bacterium
AACAAGCACCTGTCCGAAAAACGAAATCTGCAAAAGAAGCGCGTAGATTGCTTATTAAATATATTTACTATTTCAAAGTAAAAATTTTTAGTTGTGGTTAAGCGCCTGATTTTCGATTAGTTAGTCAAGAAAAGCAAAAAAATTGCAAAAAAACTTTTGAAAAAATTTGCAAATCAAAAAAATTGCCGTAACTTTGTACCCGGATTGAGGAAGTGAGGTTCTCTCAACGAATCAGTCTATTGGTTATTAGTTTTAGTGTTATTAATTATGTGGTTAGTAAGAGCGTCCGCCTGCGACAGGCCGACACTCTTTTTTTATGCCCCCCTTGGCTCATTAGTTGTCAAAGTTTGAACGGCTCGGCGGCAACTTCGTCGGACAGGGAATCGGCCGGGGCGATGAGGGCGGCCTGGTCCTGTTTCAGGCGTTCAACCTCCTGAGACAAGGCTTCTATGCGGGCCTGCATGGATTCCAGCAGAGCCTGGTTCTCTTCCAGTTCCGCATTGGTGCTGTTGTAAACTTCCTGCAGGATGGTGTCCATGTCTTGCTGGGACAGCGCGAAGGAATGCTCTATCAGATTGAGGTCTTTGACCTTGAGCTTATACGGGGCGGCTTTGCTCAGGAAGGCGTTGCGGAGACTGTCCGTGAGGGGGGCGCCGGCTAAGGAGATATCGGCCTTGTGGCCATTGACCTTATATTCGTAGATATAGGTGCTGGGGGCTACCAGGCGGTTGCTTTCCACAAAATCATGGACATTGCGCTCGAAATTGTTGCTCTCGATGAGGCGGAAGGCACTCCAGATGCTGGGAATGAGGATGATGAGGAGCACTCCGCTGATAATCCGGCGCCGTTTGATGGCCTGCTGTTCGGAAAAGCCCGCAACGGTTTGGAAGCGCAAATACTTGACCAACAGGAAGGTGGCCAGGGTAATGAAGAAAGTGTTGATGACGAACAGGTACAGGGCCCCGAAGAAAAAGTGCATGTTCAGATGGGCCAGCCCGTAGCCGGCGGTGCACAGCGGCGGCATGAGGGCGGTGGCGATGGCAACGCCCGACAGCACCGTCCCGCGTTCTTTCCGGCTGTTCTCCAGAATACCCGCCAGACCGCCGAAGAAGGCGATGATGACATCGTAGATGGTGGGGGAGGTGCGGGCCTCCAGTTCCGTGGGATTCACCAGCGAAAGGGGAGAGAGAATAAAGAACAGCGTGGAGGCCGCAAGGGAGATGAGCACCATCACCAGAAGGTTTTTGGCGGCCGATTTGAGGAGGTCCACATCATTGGTCCCGAGGGACAACCCCATGCCGATAATGGGCCCCATGAGGGGAGAGACCAGCATGGCGCCGATGATGACGGCCGTGGAGTTGACATTGAGTCCCACGGAGGCCAGTACAATGGCGAAAGCCAGAATCCAGACGTTGGGGCCGCGGAACCAGATGCCCGATTTGATATGCTGGGCGGCACTTTCCGTGTCCACATCGTCAAAGATATAGCCGTAGTAGCGGATAAGATTCCGTATGCGCTTCCAAAAGGAAGGAATTTGTTTGATGCTCTCTTTCATAATTTTGACAAGATACGCTTTTTTTCCGTATATTTGTACTCAATATGAAAGAAATTGCAAAAGGAATCCGCTATATTGGCGTAGATCACACAGATTTGGACCTCTTTGAGAGTCAGTACAAGGTGCCGGAAGGCATGGCGTATAATTCATATCTTATCTTGGATGAAAAGATTGCCATCCTTGATACGGCCGATGCCCGCAAGGGTGAGGAATGGCTCAAGAATCTGGAGGAAGCCCTGGAAGGGCGCGATCCGGATTATCTGGTCATCCATCACATGGAGCCGGACCATTCTGCCATGGTGGGCGCCGTTCTGGAGGCCCATCCCGGCGTAACGCTGGTGGGAAGTGCCATGGCCTTGAAGTTCCTGGCCCAGTTCCTTCCCGGAAAAACCTTCCCGAATACCCTCACCGTCAAGGAAGGGGACAGCCTGCCGCTGGGAGAGCACAGCCTGAAATTCTATGCTGCACCCATGGTACACTGGCCGGAAGTGATGGTTTCGGTGGATGAGACTACGGGCGTGCTGTTCAGCGCCGATGCCTTCGGGAAGTTCGGTGCCTTGTGCAAGACCGCCTTCTGGGCCGATGAAGACCCTGACTGGGCCTGCGAAGGCCGCCGCTACTACTTCAACATCTGCGGCAAGTACGGCCCTCAGGTGCAGGCGCTGCTGAAAAAGCTGTCCCAGACCTCCATTTCCCTGATTGCCCCGCTGCACGGTCCCGTCATCCGCAAGGATTTGGGCTATTTCCTGGGCCTGTACAATACCTGGAGCAGTTATGAGCCGGAAACCGAGGGCATCCTGGTGGCCTATGCCTCCATTCATGGCGGCACGGAAGCGGTGGCCCTCCATGTGGCGGAGAAGCTCCGCGCCCTGGGCTGTCCCAAGGTGGCCGTGAGCGACCTCACCCGCGACGACCGCGCCGAAGCTGTGGAAGATGCCTTCCGTTATGGCAAGATGGTGCTGGCCGCCTGCTCTTACGATGCCGGCCTGTTTACCCCGGCCCACGATTTCCTGCACAGCCTGCAGATAAAAGGCTACACCCAACGCAAGGTGGCCCTTATTGAAAACGGCTCCTGGGCACCCAGCGCCGGCCGGGTGATGAAGGAAATGCTCTCCGCCATGAAGGATGTGGAACTGGTGGGAGACCCGGTCACCATCAAGAGCCGCTACAAAGAGGCCGACGAGCCGGCCCTCGATGCCCTTGCCCAGGCCATTCTGAAAGCCTAATCTCCTTCCGGCAGCGGCTTCTTGGGATTCTTGGGAACTCCCAGCTGAATGAGTTGCCGTGCACTGGTTAGGATGGAATTCCCCGATTCTCCTATCTTCAGGGATACTTTGTCGTATTCCTCCAGGGCTGCGTGCAGCTTGTCTCCCATGGCTGCGTGGGCCTTGGAGAAATCGTAGACGCGGTCCACCATGGTCTGGGCGGCCTTGATAATCTTTTCCTGGTTGCGGGCCTGGTCGTAATTGGTCCAGGCCAGGCGGATCATCCGCAGGAAGGGCATCAGGGTCTCTTCCGTGGTGAGGAGGACGCCTTGCCGGTAGGCTTCGCTGAAGATATTGGGCGCCAGCGTCTTGGCCAGCTGCAGGGAACTGTAATTGGGAATGAACATGATCACATAGTCCAGCGTCTTGTAACCGTCCCGGATATAGTCCTGATAGCGTTTCCCGGACAGGTTCTTGATCTGGGCGCGGATGGCCTGCAGGTTGCGCTGCGCCGCGTTCTCCTTAGAGGCTTCGTCCTGCGCGGCAAACCAGTCTGAGAGGGCTTCCATGGAGGTTTTGGCATCGATGATGACCTCCGTCTTGTCCGGATAGTGCAGGATGTAGTCCGGTCTCATGCGCTTGCCGCTGTCCTCGTTGTACACGATGCTTCCCAGGGCGTCCCGCAGGGTTTCTTCCCGGTCGAAGTCCCGCCCTTCCTCCATCCCTTCGCCGATGAGCATGTTGTAGAGGATGACCTCTCCCCAGGTGCCGGCCATCTTGTTCTGCCCCTTGAGGGCCTGGGCCAGGTTGTCGGCCTTGGAGCCGATGGCCGATGTCTGGTCTTTCAAGTTTTTGACCGCTTGTTCCATGGCGGTCTTGAGGGAGGCGGTGCCTTCCGTCTGGCTCCGCTTCTGGGCGTCGAAGCTCTCCTGCATGGCCTTGAGGTCTTTTCCCAACGGGCCGGCGAGGTTCTTGAAAGTTTCCTCGGCCTTTTTCTGAAGGGCCTCTTCCCGCTGTTTCAGGAGCTTCTCCGTCTCGGCCGACAGCTGGCTTCGCACGGCCTCCAACTGCCGGGAAAAGGACTCCTGCTGCATCTTCTGGAGTTTGTCGGCATTCTCCAGGTCCTTCAGGGCGGCGATGAGCTGGTTTTCCAACGAATTGCAGGCCTTCACCTCATGGGCGTGCATGATGAGCCAGGTAATGACCACGGCCAGCATCACGGCCACGGCGGCTGCAAGGATAATGAGTTCCACAGTGTTCATAAGCTCTTCAATATACTTTGGGCACAGATGTAGCCGGTGCTCCAGGCGGCTTGGAGGTTGAAGCCTCCGGTAATGGCGTCGATATCCAGCACTTCGCCTGCAAAATACAGGCCCGGGTGCTGTTTGCATTCCAAACTTCCTGGGTTGATATTGGACAGGGCCACGCCACCGGCCGTCACGAATTCTTCCCGGAAACGGCTCTTGCCGGAAAGGGGATAGGAACTGGCCGACAGGGTGGCCGTGAGGCGGTTGAGCCCTTTGGTGCCCAGTTCTGCCCAGCGGATGCCCTCCCGGAGACCGGCCTTGGTGAGAAGATGGGCCCACAGGCGGCTCTGAAGAAGGTGCGTGGAGGCAATTTGTTTCTGGGGATTCCGGGAGGCCGTCTCCAGGAGGCGTTCCCGGATCTGAACCTCCGGAGCATGGAGCCAGTTGACGGACAGGGTGCCCTTGTAGCCGTTTTCCGCCAGATGGCGGGCGGCGTAGGAGGAAAGCTTGAGGGTGGCCGGCCCGCTGAACCCCCAGTCTGTGATAAGAAGGGGACCGTGGGCCCGGAAGGCCGTCCCGTTAAGGCCGATGTCTGCCTCCACCACCAAGCCCATGAGAGCCGTAAGGCTCTTGTCCGGCACGTTGAAGGTGAAAAGGGAGGGCACGGGGGACACCATTTCCAAGCCTAAGCCTTCTATGAAGGGGAGTCCCTTGGGGGCGCCGCCGGTGGTGACCACCACGGTGTCGAAGGGCTCTCCGTTGACTTCCCAGCGGGATTCTTCGCTGCGCTTAGCATGACAGACGGTGCGGACGGGTGTATTCAGGCGGATATCGGCCCCTTTGCAGGCGCGAAGAAGGCAGCGGACAATGTCCATGGCATCCTGCGAGACGGGGAACCAGCAGTGGTCTTCCTGGAGGGTGAGCGGGACGCCCCGGCTTTGGAACCAGACGCAGGTATCTTCCTGCGAGAAGGCTTTCAGCGCCCTTTTCATAACGCGCTCTCCGCGGGGATAAGCCTCTGCGAGCGAGCGGATTCCCTCGAAGGAATTGGTGAGGTTGCATCGGCCGCCTCCGGTAATGGACACCTTGGCGAGGGGCCTGGGACCGGCCTCGAAAAGGGCGACGGACAACCCCGGAGCCTGCTCCAGCAGGTTCGCGGCGCAGAAGCAGCCGGCGGCACCGGCTCCTATGATGGCAATCTTTACCATGTCAGATCCACTTTCACGCCTTCCGGGCTGTCGGGGAAAGGCGCTTTCATCGGGCGGTGATTTTATAGGCTTTCAGTTCTTTTTCACAGGCCTTGTGACCGGGGCAGACGGATTCCAGCAGGGCATGGAACTGGGGGCCGTGGTTCAGGTATTTCAGGTGGCAGAGCTCATGGAGCAGCACGTAATCCCGCAGGTGGTCAGGCAAGGTGACCAGCCTTAAGTTCAGGTTGATATTGCCTTTGGAAGAGCAACTGCCCCAGTTACTTACGTTATTCTTTATGGTGACGCGGTTGTAGGTGAAACCATGCTCGTCGGCCAGTTCCTTCAAGCGGGGCGGGAGTTCCAGCTTGGCCTGTGCGCGAAGGCGTTCCACCTCTTTGTTCACAGGCGCCTTGCGGGGTTTTCTCCTCAGGATGTAATAGAGGCCCGTGAAGGGATTGAAAAAGATTTTACTCATGGTCATCATCCTCCGGCAGCACAATCTGCTTGTACTGGTTCTTGCGTTTGAGCCAGCGCTCCTTGGCGTACTGCTGCATGTCGGTGATGGTGTCGTTCTCGTCTATAATTTCCATTCCCAGAATGGTTTCCATGATGTCTTCCAAAGTGATGAGTCCCTGGAAGCAGCCGTAGTCGTCTATGATGCAGGCAATCTGGTCCTTGGTTTTGAGAAGGCTTTCCCAGATGTCGGAAACGGAGGTTTCTTCGTGGAAGGCGGCAATTTTGCGCTTGATTTCCTTCAGGCGCATGTCAAACTTGTCATCGGCCAGGTTCTCCAAGGCGTCGTAGCGGAGGACGTACCCGGTGATGAATTCCGGAGAATCCGAATACACGGGAATGCGGGAATTGTGGGAGAGGTCTTCCTGCTTGTAGAAGTTGCGCAGGGTCATCTGCTCCGAGGCGATGGCGGCCACCACACGGGGTGTCATGACGTCGTAAGCCTTGATGTCGTCCAGTTTGATGATGTTCTGGATAACCTTGTTCTCGCTGTTGTCCAGAATGCCTTCTTCCTCGCCGATATTGGCCATGGCGCTCACCTCCTCACGGGAGATGCCGGTGTCGGGCTCGTCATCGGAGATGGTGTTGTGGAGTTTGGACACCAACCAGACCACCGGGAAAAGGAGATAGACCAGGAACTGCATGATATGGGACAGCCACAGGAGGTTTTTCCAATGGGAGGTGCCGATGGTTTTGGGAACAATCTCCGAGAAGACCAGGATGAGGATGGTCAAGCCGGCGCTCACGATGCCGAAGATTTGGTCTCCGCCCAGAAGGGTGGCCTGATGACCCACGGCGGCGGCGCCCAGGGTGTTGGCTATGGTGTTCAGGGACAGGATGGCCGAGAGGGGACGGTCCGGGTCCTGCTTGAACTTCATGAACAGGACGGCATGGCGGTCTCCCTCTTCCTCTTTCATGGAAATGTAGGAGATGGGCGTGGACATGAGCACGGATTCCAGCAGGGAGCACAGGAACGAGATGCCCATGGTGAGCAGGAGGTAAATGATAAGAAGGGTCATGGACTCTAATTAACTTTATCCTGCAAATTTAACTATTTTTCTGCAATTTAGCTAACGTTGGAACTGCAGGAAGCGGGGCGTAGCCCTGAACATGATCCAGGCCCAGTGCAGTTCCCTTTTGTCGGAAGAGCGTTTCAGAACCACCATGGTCTCCGTGCCACGCATGAAGGTGTACCCCATGCTCAGGCTGATTCCATGCCCGAAATCATAGCCGGCCGATACTTCCACCTCATGTCCCAGGGGTTTCTCCGCGTTGGACAGTTTGGCGGCTGTCGCGAGGAAATGGTATGCCAGGTCTATCGACAGGGCGGGAATGGGTTTCCACTTGGCACCGGCATAGGCATTCTGGAGTCCGGGCGTGAAGCCGCCGTAGTAGGCGCTCAGGTAGAAGAAATCCATAGCGCCGTAAAAGGAGTGTCTGGAGCCATAGATGGAGCTGAAGCCTCTGATGACCTCATGGCGCTGCATCCCTATTTGTCCGCCGGCAGGGACGGAGAAGTCGCTGTCTCCGCTCAGATAGTCGTAGCCCACGCGGAAGGCCCAGGATGCCGTAGGCATGAATTTCACTTTCCCGCCGGCCATCCAGGCATCGATGGGGAGGCTGTGCTCCTCCCTTCCCATCTGTTTGTAGTAGGCCGCCTCCACGCTCCATTTTTCCGGGTGGAAATGCAGGTAGGTACCTGCCATCTGCTGATGAAAGACGGCCTTGGCATCCTGCGTTTCTCCCTGCATCATGATGTCGGTCACCGTGAAGGAAACGCCCAGCGGAATCCAGGGGAGCTCCCAGTGATACCAGAGGGCTGCCAGGCCCTTGTAGGGCTGCAGACCGCCCGTATAATAGGTGCCGCCGCTGATATTGCTTGGGTTCTGGTTGAAGGCTCCGAACAGGTGTACCTTGTGTCGGGAGCCGTCGTAACCCAGTTTGATACCGTCGTGTGAGATGCCGGTCATGGACCAGTCGTCGGAGCCGAAGATACGCTGGTCGTCATAAGAGAGGGGTTGTCGGCCCAGCTGGGCAAAAAAGCCTTTTCCCCAGTTGAGCTTCGCCCATCCTTCATACAGGGTCAAGGCCGATGACTCCGCGCCCCATGTGCCGCTGTACTGCCCTGCAACGCGGAGCTCCAGCAGGGGAGAGCTCTTCCCGGTGTACAGCTGATAGTCGGCCGCCAGCCGGACACGCCCCAACATGAAGGCGGCAAGATCTCCTTCCGCGTTGGTATTACCGGCCGCATTGCCGCCTACACGCAGTTCTCCACGTGCCATGAAATCGCTGTCTAACCAAAAGTTGTGGGTTTGCGCTCCGGCAGCAGCAGGAAGCAGGCAAAGAACTGTCAGTAAAAACTTTCTCATGCCACAAAGATATGGAAATTTATTCTTTTTTCAACTCTTTGGCCGGCCGTATCGGTCCGTTTGGCCTCC
>CAJOMB010000014.1 GCA_905235615.1 uncultured Bacteroidales bacterium
AATGTACTACAATTTACACGGAATCAATTACTTGGCTGTCAAGGCAAGGAGATATTGCCGGGCTGACTTATTCGCAGAGAAGGGTGGCCGATGTGCAGTCTTTCACCAGTACCTCCGTGTACTGCCCGGCGGCGCGGCCGGCGGCGGGGAACACGCACATCATGTTGTTGGAGGCACGGCCGCAGAGCATGGAAGGATCCCGCTTGGAGGGGCCTTCCACCAGCACTTCTACGCGCTTCCCGATCTGGGCGCGGTAGCGCTCCAGGGACTTTCGGTTCTGCAGCTGGATAATCTCGTTGAGGCGGCGGTTCTTTTCATCGGCCGGAACGTCGTCCTGCATGTTGCGGTTGGCCAGGGTGCCCGGGCGGTCGGAGTAGGCGAACATGAAGGCCCAGTCAAAGCCCACCGCTTCCATGAGGGAGAGTGTATCCTGATGGTCCTGAAGCGTTTCCGAGCAGAAGCCCGCAATCACGTCCGTGGTGAGGCCGCACTCCGGCATCACTTCGCGGATTTTGGCCACGCGTTCCAGATACCATTCCCGGCTGTACTTGCGGCGCATCTTCTCCAACAGGCGGGTGCTCCCGGACTGGACCGGCAGGTGGATGTGCTTGCAGATATTGGGATGGGCGGCCATGGTGTAGATGACCTCGTCGCTGATGTCCTTGGGGTGGGAGGTGGCAAAGCGCACACGGAGGTCCGGGGCGATGGCGGCCACCCGTTCCAGCAGCCCCGCAAAGTTCACGCTTTCCGTCCCGCTCTTCCACAGGTAGCTGTCCACGTTCTGCCCCAGCAGCGTCACTTCCTTATACCCCCTGGCATACACGTCACAGGCCTCCCGGACAATGGAATGGGCATCCCGGGAGCGCTCTGCCCCGCGGGTATAGGGAACCACACAGTAGGAGCACACGTTGTTGCACCCGCGCATGATGGAAATAAAGGCCGATATCCCGTTGCGGTCCGTGCGTACGGGGGTAATGTCTGCATAGGTCTCATCCCTGGACAGAAGCACGTCGATCTGCGGGCTGTCCGGGCCGATGGCATCCAGCAGCCGGGGCAGGGAACGATAGGCGTCCGGCCCCACCACCAGGTCCACCTTGTGTGTCTCCAACAGCTTGTCTTTCAGGCGTTCCGCCATGCAGCCCACGATGCCCACGATGAGGCCGGGGCGGGAGGCACGGAGCTGGTTGAAGGCCTCGATGCGGCCCCAGATACGCTGCTCCGCGTTGTCACGGATGGAACAGGTGTTGGCCAGCACCAGATCGGCCTGGTCCATCTCTTCCGTACGGGCATAGCCGGCATCCTTGAGGATGGAGAAAATGACTTCGGTGTCATTCACGTTCATCTGGCAGCCATAGGTTTCGATATAGGCTCTTTTTTCCATAGGCCGCAAAGTTACGAAAAAAATAACTATCTTTGTGCTTGTGAAAGTTTTTAAGCATATCGGCATCTTTCTTGTAGCGGCCCTCGTGGCCACCTCCTGCGGCGTGTCCAAGGCGAAAGAAATCGCCCTCACGTCCGTAGGCATCCAGTACGTGGTTCCCACATCGGCCCGCTCCGTGGATGCCAAACTCAAACTGGGCATCAGCAATCCCTCCCGGAGTTTTGCCGTCCAGGAAGTGAGGGGGACGGTGCGTTACAAGGATAAGGAACTGGCCCATTTCGTCACCGGACCCATGGAACTGGAAGGAAAGACGGAAAAGGTCTATGACCTCCCCTGCACCATCTTCCTGGCCGAGGGCGCCTCCCTCTTGGACATCCTCATCGTGGCTTCGCAAAGAAACCTGAACGGCCTCAAGGCCGATGTGGACATCCAGGCCGCCCTGAAGAAAAACGGCGTCCTGAGGGCTCCTTTCCGCTTCCGGGACCTGGATTTGAAAGAACTCTCTGAAAGATAAACGATGAAACGCATACTCCTTGTTTTAACCCTTACGGTCCTGTCCGCCCTGGCGCTTGGCGCACAGGAGCTTACCACCCGGAAAGCCGCCCTGGATTCCACCCTGCTGGGCCGGGACATCTTCAACGCCATCGGTGTCGGCGTCAAGGTGGAACAAAGCGCGGAAGTCCGTCAGGCCGTTGCCAAATACGTTGAATCCAACAATGGGAAAACCCTCAGCGGTTACCGCATCAGGGTCTATTATGACAATTCTCCCCAGGCGCGGGACCGTTCGGAAAGCATTGCCGCCATGCTGAAGGAGCAATATCCGGACATGGGTGTATATCGCAGTTTCCAGAGCCCCAACTACAAGGTGCTCATCGGAGATTTCCGTAGCAAGGATGAGGCTCTCCGCGTGTTCAACGCCCTCCGCAAAGTCTATCCCACCGCGTACATCATCAAAGACGCCATCAATTACCCGCTCTAATGGCCGCCATCAAACAGGGACTGGAGCAGAAACTCCAGCAGAAGCTTTCACCGCTTCAGATTCAGACCATCAAGCTGATCGAGATGCCGGTGCAGACTCTGGAGCAGTATGTACGGGAGGTTATGAATGAAAATCCCGTCATTGATGACACGCCCCAGGGCGGCTCGGACGAGGAAGCCCGTGACGTGTCCATCTCCCAGGTGGAGGCGCAGGAACAGAGCGGCGGCTCCTTGGAGGAGAATTACGGTCCCCAGGATGATGACATCCCTTCCTACAACCTCCACGTGAACAACTGGGGCAAGGATGAGCGGCCGGAGTACAACACTTTCTCCGTCAAACAGAGCTTTACCCAGAGCCTGCTGGAACAGCTGGGTTACCGCAATCTCACGGAGCATCAACGCACCGTGGCCAGTTTCATCATCGGCTCTTTGGACGAAGACGGCTACCTCCGCCGGGACATCGAATCCCTGGTGGACGACCTCGCTTTCCGGGCGGGCGTGGAATCATCGGCCGAGGAGGTGGAGCAGATGCTCAAGGTCATTCAGGAGTTCGAGCCCTCCGGCGTGGGCGCCCGGGATCTGCGGGAATGCCTGCTATTGCAACTGGAGGACAAGAAGCGCACCCCTTCCATAGACAATGCCATCCGGGTGCTGGACACCCAGTTTGATGCCTTCAAGAATCGGCATTTCCAGAAAATCATGACGCGGCTCCATTTGAGCGAAGACGAGATGAAGGACGTGCTGGAGGAAATCCGGCGGCTGAATCCCGCTCCGGGCGGACAGATTGACGATTCCTACAACGACCAGGCCCAGCAGGTGGTGCCGGATTTCCAGCTGGACTACGAAAACGGCCAGTTCATCCTCACCATGCCGCGCTTCTCCATTCCGGAACTCCGCATCAACCGGAAGTATTCGGAAATCATGGAAAACGGCCGGTTGTCAGACTCCAAGGCGGAGAAGGAAGCCGCCAGCTTCGTGAAGCAGAAGATAGATTCGGCCAAGTGGTTCATCGAGGCCCTGCGCCAGCGCCAGAACACGCTGGAGAGCACTATGCGGGCCATCATAGACTTTCAGCACGACTACTTCGTGGACGGAGACGAGTCCTCCCTGCGGCCCATGGTTCTCAAGGATATTGCGGAGATGACCGGATTCGACATCTCCACCATCTCCCGCGTGGTGAACAGCAAATGGATTCAGACACACTTCGGCATCTTCCCGCTCAAATATTTCTTCTCCGAAGGCCTTGAGAACAGCGATGGCGAGGAGGTGAGCACCCGCGAAATCAAGAAAGTCCTCAAGGAAATGGTGGACGCGGAAGACAAGCACAATCCCCTCACGGACGACGAACTGGTGGACGGCCTGGCCGCCAAGGGCTACAAAGTGGCCCGCCGCACCATCGCCAAGTACCGTGCCCTTTTGGACATTCCCAAAGCCCGGATGAGACGGGAATTATAGTTTTTCTCCGAAGGCCAGGTCTCCGGCGTCTCCCAAGCCGGGGATGATGTAGTTGTGGCTGGTGAGTTCCTCGTCGATGGCCGCCACCCAGAGGGTGTAGTCCTCTCCCAGTTTCTGGCACAGCTGGTCCACCGCATAGCGGCTGGCCACCGGGCACACCATATGGACGTGTGCCGGGTCTCCGCCTTCCTCCTTCAGTTTCTTCAGGGCCGATTCCATGGAAGAGCCCGTGGCCAGCATGGGATCGGCCACGATGAGGGTTTTCCCTTCGAGGGAAGGACAGGTGCAGTAGTCTGCGAACACCTTGAAATAATCTCCCTTGCCCAGCTTGCGGAAAGTGGACAGGAAGGCGCTCTGTGCATGGTCAAACACCTGCAGGAGGCCGCTCTGAAGGGGCAGGCCCGCCCGCAGGATGGCGGCAATCACCAGGGGCGTATCCGAGGTGGGAACCGATGCGATTCCCAGCGGCGTCTGAACCTCTTTCTCCGAATAGCTCAGCTGACGGGAGATTTCGTAACCGAAGACGAATCCCACCCTTTCCAGATTGGTGCGGAAGCGCAGACTGTCTTTCTGAATACGGACATCGCGGATTTCTGCGATGAAATTGCCAAGAACCGAATTGCTTTCGGAGAGATTGATTACCTTCATAGCATAGGAACATTAGATCACTACGCAAAGATAAGCTTTTCTTCAGAAAAAGAAAAAAATGAATCTTCCGCAACGATAATATGGTCCATCAGGCCGATTTCTACCGCCCCCAGCGCTTTGCGCAGCAGGTCTGTCTGGTGAATGTCGGCCTGGGAGGGAAGGGCCTGCCCGGAGGGATGGTTGTGCACCAGCACCACCTGGGTGCATTGTTTCTCGATGGCCCTCCGCACAATCCGGGGTGTGTCGATGAGGGTGGTCTCCATGCGGCCGATGGTAATCCTTTCCTTTCCCAGGAGATAACCGGCCCGGTTCAGGTACAGGACCCAGGATTCCTCGTGGTCCAGGTGCTTGAGGGAGGGGAGCATGATCTGGTACACCATCCGGGGGGTGGTGATGGAGCGTTTGTCTATGAGCGCCATCTCCTCGAAGCTGCGACGCCCCAGCTCCAGGGCCGCCATGATGCCGATGGCCCTTACTTCTCCCACCCCTTGGAGCTCCATGAGCCGCTCCAAAGGCATGGCTCCCAGGAGGGTGAGCCTGCCATCGGCACAGAGCAGCAGTTCCTGCGCCACTTCCACTACGTTTTTCCCTCCGGTACCGCTTCCCAGCAGGATGGCCAGCAGTTCCGCATTGGACAGGGATTTGGCTCCCCGAAGCCTCAGTTTTTCGCGGGGGCGTTCTTCCGCCACCAGTTGTTTGATTTTCATGGCGGCAAGATAAGGGGAATAAACGAGAAACAACACAATCGTAAAAAAGATTGTGTTGTTTCACATGCTTTTTGTGGGTTTTGCCCGATTTTCGGCAAGAAAAATCGCCCGCTTTTTTACTGTACGAAGGCGATGATCTCTCCCTTGGCCACGGCGTCTCCCTGTTTGCCCAGGACGGCTACCATGAGTCCGTCCACGGCGGACACGATGTCTTCCATGCCATAGTAGGTTTGTACGTGGCCCACGACCTCGCCGGCCTTCACCTTCCGGCCCACGACGGGAGCCTTGGAGGCATCGTCCACGTCTATCTCCCACAGCAGCTGTCCCTTCACGGGACACTGGACCGGGGTGGCCTTGGGGTACTTCTGTATATACGCTTCTACGGAGAACTTGGGCATCTCCACCACCGGACGCTCCACTACGATGGGGGCGCCGGCCTTGGCCTTGAGCTCTTCCAGTTCCTTGTTGAAGCGTTCCTTGGCCACGCCGCTGCGGTAGTCCCGGTACTGGCGCTCGTGCATGGCCAGCTCGAAGAGTTCTTCTTCATCCTCGCCGTAGTCCCAGCCTTCCTGGTCCATCATCGCACGGAACTTGGGCAGTTCGTCGGGATAGTTGTCCTGCGGGTTGCCGGTGCTGAATTCCATGCCTTTCTCCTTGGCCAAGGCCACAATTTCCGGAGCCAGCTCACCGGGCAGTCTGCCCATGTTGCCCAGAATCATGCCCCAGGTATCCTTGTCGATGGTGGTCCAGCGGGGCTTGTCGGAGAGCATGTTGAACAGGTTCATGAGGGCGGTGTTCTTCACGTACTGGCTGAAGGGCGTCACGAGCGGCGGATAGCCTAAGCGAGGCCATACGTACTCCACTTCCTCGAAGAGCTTGACCATGAGGGTGTCCAAGCTCATTTCCGGACGGCCGTGGGCACGCTGGGTGGCGTTGATGGCGCCCTGGAAGCCCTGGAGGTCCGCCATCATGGAGCCCATCATGCCGCCGGGCAGACCGCAGCCCACCAGCAGGGAGGTCATCTTGGCGTTGGAAGGGTTGATCCAGTAGCCCAGGAAATCGTCCATGAACTTCTGCGTCAGGCGGCGCACCTCCATGTAGGCGTTCATGTTGAGGTCCTTGACCAGGAAGCCGTCGCAGCGAAGCATCTCCCGGATGGTAATCACGTCCGGATGCACCTTGCCCCAGGAGAGGGGTTCCACGGCCACGTCCAAGTAATCGGCGCCGGCGCGGGCCACTTCCAGCATGGAAGCCGGGGAGAAGCCGGGGCCGGTGTGGCCGTGGTACTGCACCTTGATGTGGGGGTATTTCTTCTTGATATCGGCCACCAGCTCTCCCATCATGTTGGGCCGGCCGATGCCCGCCATGTCCTTGAGGCAAATTTCATCGGCCCCATATTCAACCACCTTGTCCACGATGTCCATGTAGTAGGCTACGGTGTGGACGGGGGAGTAGGTGATGGAGAGGGCAACCTGCGAAATCATGCCGCCCTTCTTGGCGCCGATCACGGAGCCTTTGAGGTTGCGGTGGTCGTTGAGGCCGCAGAAGGAACGGGCGATATCCGTGCCCTGCTTCTTCTTCACTTTGAACATCAGTTCCCGCACATCTAACGGCACAGGGTTCATGCGGAGGGCATTGAGACCGCGCTCCAGCATGTGCGTCTGGATGCCGGCCTTGTGGAAGGGGGCGGTCCAGGCCCGCACGGCCTTGTTGGGATTCTCGCCGAAGAGGAGATTCACCTGCTCGAAGGCGCCGCCGTTGGTTTCCACGCGGTCGAAGCAGCCCATGTCGATGATGGCCGGAGCCACCTCCACCAGCTGGTCCACCCGGGGCACATACTTGCCAGAACTCTGCCACATGTCCCTGTACACCAGGGAGAACTTGATTTCACGCTTTGCCATATTGGTAGTTTGTATAATTTCGTGTATCTACAAAGGTAAGAATTATTCGGCTTTTCCGGAACGGAAATCTGTTTTTTTCCACCACGGCGCAAATTATTTTGCAAAGCCGGAAAAAATCCGTACATTTGCAGTCCAGACATGGTGGATGTAGTTCAGCTGGTAGAGCATCGGATTGTGGTTCCGAGTGTCGTGGGTTCGAGCCCCATCATCCACCCTAAAAGCCCGCAAATCGATTTGCGGGCTTTTTACAGTTTACGTTTTTCGGAACAGTGTTTTCAGGTCAATACTGAAGAAATCCTCCAAAGGAAGACCTTCAGGGCCGACGATAAATGCGCTGGTGATATGCTCTGCGAAAAGTTCCTTGAACTTTTCGTAGCCTTCTGTGTTGTCGGCGCTGCTGCTTTTAACCTCTATGGCTACCAGGGACTGGCCCTTTTTAAGGATGTAATCGCACTCCTTTTTTTTATCATCGCGCCAGTAAAGGAGTTCAAACCCGTCCAGAAGTGAGCGGTTTGCGAGGTGGGCACCCACTGCGGATTCCACCTGACGGCCCCACTCCGTGGCATTTGTGATGGCCTCTTCGAAGGTGAAAGCGCCATAACGGTTACGGAAGGCGCTGCAATACACCTGCATCTTGGGAATGGAATTCTTTTCCTTGATGGGAGAGGGCGAATACTTCTGCAGGGGCTTTACCAACATGGTCTTGTCCAAGGCATCCAAATAGGACTTGATGGTAGGGACCGTGCCGCTGTTCATCGTGCCTTGCATCTTGGTAATGGAAAGTTCGCGGGCTGACTCAATGCAGGTCAGTTCGAAGACTTGGCGTAGCAGTGCCGGATTGCGGATTTCGTCGATTTCCAGGATATCACGGGTAAGGATGGGTGATATGATAGTGCCTTCCATCAAGTCACGCCAGCGGTCTTCATCCTTTATGTCGGGAGCCAGGCCGGGGAATCCACCGAAGTAGATGTATTGCTGCATGGTGAATCCGAAAGCATCACGCATCTCGTGCCACTCCCAATAACCCATTTTGATGGATTCGAACCGTCCTTCCAGAGATTCTTCCAAGCCTTTCTGCAGAAGAACGCGGGATGAGCCCAGGAGAATGACTTTGAGGTTGCGTTTTTCGCGGGTATCCCTGTCCCATTCCTTTTTTACTTGTTCGCTCCAGGTCCGGATTTTCTGGACCTCATCAATGATGAGGATGCGTTCCTGCTCTGAATGGAGGTCCATTTTCATTCTGGCCTCCTGCCAGCGGGCAGGAATCCAGGTGGTATCTTCGCGGTTGACGCCATCGGCTGCAATAAAGTCAAAGGGAATGTCAATGCCTTCCGTATACTGCCCTACAAGGGTGGATTTGCCCACTTGACGAGGTCCCATGATGATCTGCAAACGTCTCCTGGGCTCGGCCATACGGCTCTTTAACAGGGATAGATGGTGTCTTTCGTATTGCATATTTATAGTTTACGTTTTGCAAATTTATAAAATATATTTTACAAAATCGCAAACTTCGCAATGTTTTTTCTTGCAGCGACCACAGATTAGTAAAGATTAACGGTCTGTTCTTCCACGGTCTTTTTCCCGGTACTGTCCGTTACGATGACATCCATGACAAGGGCAATCCTGTCGCTGCTGCCCAGTTCCAAGGGCAGGGAGAAGATGGAGAAGGCCGTTTCCAGGTCTTTCTCGTCCATCCGGGTGGGGTCTTCTCCGTTTCCTTCATGGGAGATGTGCAGATAGTGCAGGTTTCCTTTCATTTCATCATAGAAGCGGATGGGATGGGCGGCATTGGAGCCTTTGGCCTTGTAGTAGGAAAGGCCCAGATTCAGGTAACCGCCGCTGTAGCCCGTCATTTCCAGACCTACCGGGTCGGCCGGATATTCCCCCTCCCCGTCATATTCGGCAGGATAGACGATGGAGGCTTTGATGACATCCTTGAGCTTGATGTCCAAGGCGCGGTTCAGGATATCGAAGAGGGCCAGATAGCGGTTCCCCTCAATTTTCCAATTGGCGGCGCCTACGGCATCTTCCTTCACGTTAAGAACATAGCCGTTGTCATTGAGGAGGACACCCTCCTTTACCGTCACCATTTCCTGCACATTGGTCTGGGTGAAAGTGTCTTCCATTTTGCAGGATGCCACAAGCGGAAGGACGGCCAGAATGAAAGGAATCAGTTTTTTCATATCGTTTTGGATTTACTTTTTGTGGGATGTGCAATCAATTGTATGTCAATATCTTCTACGGTGTAGCCCTTGAATTTGCGTCGCCGCAGGTGAGAGGCCACCAGCATGCTCAGTTCTTCGTCAATGAGGTCCCGGTACGTGTGGTTTTCCCTGTCGTACAGGTGAATGTGCCGGGCGGTGTTCACGTCAAAGTACATCTTGCTGGCGGCGGACAGGCGCCGGGAGTAAATCCTTTTGTCAGCCAGGTCGCTCAGGATGTTGTAAACGGAGGCTACGGTAACATGCAGCCCTTTCTGGGCCAGTTGGGCCGATACCATATCGGCCGATGCATGTCCCAGGCCCATCATGACTTCATGGACGGCCATCCGCTGACGGGTGGCCTTGAGTCCGTGCCGTCTCAGCTGGGAGAGGAATTCATCCATGGTGGGGGCGGTGAGCGTAGTCTGGGGCATGGAATTAAGCTTTTAGCAGGGCTCGGGCGTTGGCGATGGCTTCGGGAGTGACCGTGGCTCCGGAGAGCATCCGGGCCAGTTCCTTCACGCGCCCTTCGCGGTCCAGGCACTCGATGTGGGTGATATCGTCTTTTTTGCTCACAAGATAGTGGGCGTGGCCTTTGGCGGCCACCTGCGGCAGATGGGTGATGGCGAATACCTGCATATTCTCTCCCATCCGGCAGATGAGTGAGCCCATTTTGTCGGCGGCCGATCCGGAGACGCCCGTGTCAATCTCATCGAAGATGAGGGTGGGCATCTGCGTGTGGCGGGCCATCACGGACTTGAGGCCCAGCATGATGCGGGACAGTTCACCGCCGGATGCCGCCTTGGAGATTTCCGTGAGGCTCTTCCCTGTGGAGGAGAAGAGGAAACGGACGGAATCGGCCCCCAGAGCGCCTGCCGGCGTTTCCGCCAGTTCTACCTGAAAGGCGGCGTGGTCCAGTTCTAAGGAATGGAGCACCGCTGTAATCTCTTCAGCAAATGGGCCGGATGCCGCCTTGCGGGCTTCGTGCAGCCGGGCGCATAGAGCCTGATGCCGGCTTTCCAGGTCCTGCAGTTCCTTTCTGGCATGTACGCATTCCTGCTCTAAGGACGAAGCGTCGGAAACCAGTCCTTCCAGGCGGTCCCTTTCCTCCATGAGTTCCCCGATGGTTTTGACGCCATGTTTTTGCAGAAGGCCGTACAGGAGGGAAAGCCGCTCTTCCACCTGGGCCAATTCCTCGGGGGAGGCCTCCGCCCGGCTGTTGGCAAGGCTCACTTCCTGCGCAATGTCCTCCACTTCTACCCGGGCCGATTCCAGCCTCGCAGCCAGCTCACTCAGCGAAGGAATGAATCCGGCGGCTTTTTCTGTCTGCCGGGCCGCTTCGCGGAGCAGCCCTGAAGGAGAGGCCGCCTGGTCGGAGGAGGGGGAGAGGAGTTCCTGAACCGAGCAGAGCGTCTCCTTGATCTGCTCCGCATGGGCCAGTTCATTCTGACGGGCCTCCAGCTCTTCCATTTCCCCTTCCCGCAACTGCGCCTCGTGAAGGCGTTCCCAGCGGGAGGCGTTATACGCTTCATCGGCCTGGGCCGATGCTTTTCTCGTTTCCAAGGCTTCCAGTTCCCGCCGGCTATTCAGGATTTGGTTCCATAGGGCACCGCACTCTTCCCTCAGGGACAGGGTGCCTCCACGGGCATCCAGCGCATCCATCCGGAAGCGCTCCTCCATCAGTTTGAGGGTTTGGTGCTGGGAATGGATGTCCATCAGCTGGGCCGACAACTCCTGCAGCACCGGCAGGGTGACCGGTTCGTCGTTGGCGAAACTGCGGGAGCGTCCGCTGCGGGCCACGGTGCGTCTCAGAACCAGTCTGTCCCCTTCGTCGGGCAGGTCCGAATCCTTCAGAATCTTCCGGATGGCGGGGGTGATGCCGAACTCGGCTTCCACTACGCAGCTTTCGCTTCCTTCACCCACCATGGCGGCATCGGCCTTGGCGCCCAGGACTAAGGACAAGGCCCCCAGAAGGATGGATTTGCCGGCTCCGGTCTCTCCGGTAATAATATTGAGACCCTCCGGAAAAGTGGTTTCCAGAGAGTCTATCAAAATGTAGTGAGAGACCGAAAGGCTGTACAGCATCTTATTTTCCGCTCCCGATGTCTATGGGATTCTCGTCGGAAGCCCTGCGGTAGTACAGCTCTCCGTTCTCGAATTCGGCGATGGCGGTGAGGTCCGGTTTGGGCTGACGCTCGTAGTACTTGGAGATTTCAATCTGCTCCTTGTTCTCGAACACTTCTTCCATGGTGTCGCGGTCTCCGCGGAACTCGTCCAGTTTCTTCATCAGTTCCTTCTTCTCTTCCACGGCAATCTGGTTGGCGCGTTTGTAAAGAATCACCACGGATTCATAGATGTTACCGGTGGGGGCGGCCAGGTTCTTGATGTCGCGCGTCACCGTATTCACAGGTACTTTTTTCTTGTTTTCCATTCTGGTAAATTACGTTGTTCTATATAAGAATACCGCTGCCACCGGCGGGAAGTTTCAATTATTTTTCTTCCGTTTCCCCACCGCGGCCCAGGAGCTTCTGAACCTGGCGGTACAGGCGGTCCAACTCCTTCCGGTGGGCCGACTCGGGATATTCTCCCACAAAGTTCAGGTAGTCGTCCACAAAGTTCAGGTAGCGGTCTTTCTGCTTCAGGGCCACGCTCAGGCGGGCATAGTGGTAGGAAGACATGGCCGTGTAGTACAGGATTTCCTCCCGGTAACCGTTCTCCGAATTGGTTTTGAGTACGTTCTGTAATTTGAGACGGGCGGCAGGATAGTCTTCCATGCTGTAATACAGCTTCCCGGCTTCAAAGTCTTTGCGGTCCAGTCGGTCCTGCAGGTCGGAGAGCATGTTCTGGCAGGCTGGGATGTGGATGTCATCCGGGCGCTCGCGCATGTATTCATAGAGGTAGGCCATACAGGCGCGGGTGGGCTGCTGGTCCAGTTCCCAGCGGTAGGTGGCCCTGTACAGGCAGTCCAGCCGGTAGAACTGGGCATCGGCCGCAAAGGCGCTCCGGGGGAAGTTCTCAATGAAGCGGGCGAAGTTGGATTCGGCCGTATAATAGTCCTTGTTCCTGTAATTGGAAAGCCCCCAGTAGTACTGGACGGTGTCATCCCGCTCGGTGCCGTTGGTGAGCACGGACATGGATTCGAAGAGCTGTGCGGCTTTGGCATACTTCTTCTGGGAGAAAAGTTCCATGGCGGCGTCATACTTGGCATCCACATCCCCGGAATTCAGCAAAATCTCATACTGCGACTTGCAGGAAATGCCGGTTGCCAGGCCTATGAGCATCAATAGCGTCAGTTTCAGTTTTCTCATCTTTCTTTAATTAGCTTGCTCCAAAAGGAATTTTTCCGCGTCGCGGGCCGCCATGCATCCCGAGGCGGCTGCCGTGATGGCCTGCCGGTAGCGCGGGTCCTGCACGTCTCCGGCAGCGAATACGCCCGGTACGCCGGTTTCCGAACTCCCGGGCTTGGTTACGATGTACCCGGCTGCATCCCTTTCCAAATAGGGAGCGAAGAGCTCCGAGGCGGGAGTATGGCCGATGGCCAGGAAGAATCCGTCGATGGCTATATCAAAAACAGTGCCGTCCTTGCGAAGGAGGCGGGCGCCCGTGACGCCCATCTCGTCACCCAGCACCTCCTGCGTGTTGCAGTTCCACAGCACTTCAATGTTGGGGGTGGAGAACACCTTCTCCTGCATGATCTTGGAGGCGCGGAAAACGTCCCTGCGCACAATCATGTACACTTTCCTGGCCAAGGACGCCAGGTACAGGGCGTCTTCGCAGGCAGTGTCTCCTCCGCCCACCACGGCTACGGTGCGCTTGCGGTAGAAAAAGCCGTCGCAGGTGGCACAGGCGCTCACGCCGGTCCCCTTGAACTTCTCCTCCGAAGGGAGTCCCAGATAACGGGCCTGGGCCCCGGTAGCGATGATAAGGGTTTGGGCTTCCAGCTGCGTTTCCCCGTCAATCACCACTTTGAAAGGCCGATGGGAAAGGTCTGCCGCCGTGGCGGTGCCGCTGCGGATATCGGCCCCGAAACTTTTGGCCTGCTCCCGCATGTTGTCCATGAGGGTGTTGGCGTCCACTCCGCCCGGGAAACCGGGGAAGTTCTCTACGATGGTGGTGGTGGTAAGCTGTCCTCCGGGCTGGATTCCCTCATACACGACGGGGGACAGGTTGGCGCGGGCCGCGTAGATGGCGGCGGTGAATCCGGCGGGGCCTCCGCCCAGAATCAGGCATTTGACTTTCTCCATGGGGCTCAATGTATAAGAGTCGTCGTATAATCAGGCTGGTAGATGATGCGGCGGACGGCCATGTTGTGCCGGTTCCCGTTTTCGCCTGCTTCAAAGAGGAAATCCGTGTGCAGTCCGCGGGTTCTCTCCTGGCCCAGACAGTTGGTCCAGCGGTTACCGTAACGGGCTACGCACAGGATAAAGTAACGGGCCGTGTCGTAGCCCTGGAAGGCAAACTGTGAGGGCTCGGTGCGGAAGAGAGCGCGGTAGGCGCTTACGAACCGTTCTACCTGCGGGCTGCCGTATTCCACATGATAGGACGTGCTGATATGGGCGGAGAGGTCGTGAAGGGCCGATCCGTCGATGGAATCGAAGTTCCGGATCTTGGAAGGTGCATACATGACCACATTGTAGCCTTTGCCCAGCATGATGCCCAGGTTCCGGACCACATCTCCCACGAAGGGCTCGCTTTCGGAGGCTACAATCACGCGGTTTACTCCGTTTTTGACCATCGTCTGTGCCAGGGAGTCGGGGATTTGGCGTCCTTCGCTCATTCCGTAGTTGAGTATCTGGTATTCGAGCCCACGGTGGGCCAGGGCACTGCGAATGCTCACTGACGCCATGACGGAGCCTGCATTCTTCTCCGTCACGAAGAGAATCTTGTCGGAGCTTCCCATGTCTTCCCGGACCCACTGTCCCAGGTCTTCGTACTGGTTGTCCGCCCCGGCGGGTGCCTGGATGAAGTTGTGGTACACCATGCTCAGGGCGCCGGCTTTCTGGTCCAGCGGGGAAATCACCGGAACGCGGCCTTCAAGGCGCATCAGGACGGCTTCCATATCCCGGTTGGCGATGGGGCCCAGCACAAAGTCCGAGCGGCAGAGGGTTTCTACGTCCGGCATGCCGGCGTAAAGGTCATATACATGGGAGTGAATCTTGATGCCTTCGCTTTCCAGGTCCCTGAGGGCCATCAGGACGCCGGAGTAGAAGTCCATGTTCATTTCGATAGGTTCGCCGTCCGCCTTCAGGGGCAGCAGCAGGGAGAAATCCACCACGTCTTTTGGACGCCCGTTCAGCAGGAGACTGTCGGCCGATTCTTCCTTCGCCGGCTCCTGAACGGGCTCCCGGAGGGTGAGCGTATCGGCCACAGGGGCGGGCGTTTCCTCTGTCACCACAGGTGCAGCCGCGGGAGCCGGAGCCTCCGCTCCCTTCACGGGAATCTTGAGCACCTGGCGGGTGGTGAGCTTGCGGGTAGTGAGACCGTTGAAATCCAGGATCTCCTGGGCCGATACTTCATAGCGGCGGGCGATATCATCGATGTCTTCGTACCAGCGGACGGTGTGCTCCTTGTATCCCTGTGCCTGCGGAGCCTCCTTCTTGGGGGCTTCTTTCACGGGATCGGCCTTTTTCGATTCTACCGGGATGAGCAGGATGCTGCCTTTCTGGAGTCCCGTTTCCTTGAGGTTGGGATTGGCCTGGTACAATTCTTCCTCCGTCACTCCATAGGCCCTGGTAATTCCGAAGAGTGTCTGGCGCTCCATCACCAAATGGGCGTAATACACTTTACCGTTGAGTTTCACCTTCTCCGTGGAGATGGTGACGGGGGTGGGGACATAGTCCTGGGCCAGGGCTGCGGCGGACCCCAGCAGCAGGAGGGTGGCGGCAAGGGCGATGTGAATTTTCATAATACTTGTTTATAACGTATTGGCAAAGTCTGTGAGTGCCTGGGCGAAGGCATCCCATCCCAGCCTTTTCTTTTCCTCTATGATGGCCTTGTGGAGGCTGTCCCGAAGCTCCGGGTCTTCAAAATAGCGGAGAATCTCTTTCCGTACGGCCGGGGCCGATACTTCCGATGACACAATTCCCGTGCCACGCTCTCCGATGGTGCTCCTGAGGCCTCCCACGGGCGTGACCACCATAGGCACTTCAAAGTGGCAGGCGATGGAGCTGATTCCGCTCTGGGTGGCACTGCGGTAGGGGAGGACCACCAGATCGGCCGCAGAGAAATAGCGCTTCACCTCCGAATCCCGGATATAGTCCGGGAAAACTTTCACGCGGTCTTTTCCCGGGAGGGTATCGAGGATGGCCCGATACTTTTCAAAGGAGCCGTAGGGTTCTCCGGCTACCACTAACTGATAGTCCTCCGGCAGGTCCCGGAAGGCTTCCAAAAGAATGTCCAACCCCTTGTATTCCCGGATGAGGCCGAAGAACAGAAGGGTCTTTTTCTCCGGATCCATGCCCAGGGCCTCGAGGGCCTCTTTCCGGGGCAGCTTCTCCCCGAAGTGGGCATACAGCGGATGGGGACGGAGGATGTAGCGGGCATCCGGCCGAAGGGCCAGGAGGTCTTTTTCCACGGCATCGGCCATGACGATGAAACCGCTGCAGCCCCTGACGAACCAACGGTTCAGCGGGCGGTCGAACCAATGCGGTTCGTGCGGGATTACGTTGTCCAGCACCACCACGCTCCTGCAGCCGCAGTGACGGGCCACATAGCCTAAGGAGGGGGCGAACCAGCTCATCCAGTAGCGCATCACCAGCACGTCCGGCTTCCATTTCCGGAGGGTGCGGGCGGCCTTTATCCAGGAAAAGGGATTCACCGTGTCCAGGATGGCCTGGGCCTCCACCGGCTGCGCCTCGTCTTCCGGGGTGACATACTGCGTCTTGCCGGGGAAGAGGAGGGAAGGGTACTGCCGGGAGAAATTGAGGGCCAGGGTATCATGACATTTTCCCAGTTCCTCCAGCAGGCTGGAGTTGAACTGGGAAATGCCTCCCCTGAGGGGATAGAAACTGGACAGGATGGCTATCCTCACCTTTTACTTCTTAGTGGTTTCCTTGGTCTTGATATAGGCGGCGTTGAGGCCGGCAAGGAGGTCTTCGGTGATGTCTAAACTGGCGTCCGCGCAAACGACGGGAGTGGAGAGGATGCTGCCGGCGGTGGCCAGGATCATGGCATACTGGTGCTCCTCGTTATACTGGGCCACGTACTCCGCGATGGCGTTGGCAATCTGGTTCATCATCACCTGCTGCTCTTCGGCCATTTCCTGCTGCTTGCGCATGGCGTACTCCTGGTACTCCTGCTGCTGCTGCTGGAGTTTCTGGTACTGGGCCTGGGCCACGGAAGTGGTGAGGAGGCCTTTGTCCACTTTGTTCTGGAAATCGTTGGCGTCTTTCTCAAGTTTCTTGCCGCGGCGGTCAATCTCTGCCTGGATGCCGCTGGTCTTGGTCTCGAACACGGAGTTGAGGTCGTTGGCCATGTCATAGCTCTGCATCACCTTGTCCATGTTGAAATAGACGATGCTGCCGGCCACGGCGGTGCTGTCCTTTGCGGGAGCGGCCTGGGAGGTGCCATTGTTGTTCTGGTTGCAGGAAGCGGCGAGAACCACGGCAGCGGCGACGCCAAAGATGAGGAATGTCTTTTTCATTATCATTACTGTTTTTTAAGATATTCTTGAAGAGCGCAAAGTTAACTATTTTTTACGGATTTCCGAAAGATAGGCCCCAATTGTTTTTTCCAGTCCCAGGTAAAGGGCGTCGGAAATGAGGGCATGGCCGATGGAAACTTCGTCCGTCCAGGGGATGGTGCGGATGAACCAGGCCAGGTTTTCCAGGGAGAGGTCGTGTCCGGCGTTCAAGCCCAGGCCACATTCCTTGGCCGCTATGGCGGTGCGAAGATAGGGGGCTATGGCTTCATCGGGATTCCGGGGATAGTCCTCCGCATAGGCGGCGGTATAAAGTTCCACCCGGTCCGCCCCGCAGGCGGCGGCGCCTTCGGCCATACGCGGGTCCGGGTCTATGAAAATGGAGGTGCGGATGCCCTTGGAATGGAAGGTTTGGCAAAGCTCCGTGAGGATATCTTTGTTCCCCAGGGTGTCCCAGCCGGCGTTGGAGGTGATGGCATTGTGCCCGTCCGGCACCAGCGTGACCTGGTCCGGAACCACTTCCAACACCAGGTCCACGAAACTTTGTACCGTGGGGTTGCCCTCGATATTGAATTCCGTCTTCAGAAGCGGGCGGAGCTCCCGTACATCGGCATAGCGGATGTGGCGCTCGTCCGGGCGGGGATGCACGGTGATGCCCTCTGCCCCGAAGCGCTCGATATCCAGGGCAGCCTTGGTGACATCCGGCACATTTCCGCCCCGCGCATTCCGCAGGGTGGCCACCTTATTTATATTGACGCTGAGTCTGGTCATCTTTCAATTTGCGTTTATATTCCACAAAAATAAGGAAAATTCTCAGAAATGTGTTAATTTTGGCGTTTGATTTTAAAGACTGACATGAAAATAGGGTATTTCATTCTCAGAGATGAGCTCAGGGCCGATGCCCGCATGCGCTCGCTCCTGAAGGATTTGGAGCAGGCCACCTTTGAGGTATACGAAATTCGTACGAAGAACGATGTGCAGCCGGAGACGGACCTGGTGCTTTCCATGGGCGGAGACGGTACTTTTCTCTCCGCCGCCCATGTGGTGGCCGATATCGGCCTTCCCATCCTCGGAGTGAATTTCGGACGCATCGGCTTCCTTTGCGAAAACCGGCCGGAGGATGTACGCCGGGCCCTCGTGGAAGGGGATTTCCGCATCGAGTACCGCACGGTGCTCAACGCCACCCTCAAGGGACCGGAGGCCCGCAAGACCATCGGCATGCTGCCCTATTCCGTGAACGAGGTTGCCTTGCACCGCGCCGGATCGGCCGTGCTGGGCATTCATGTGAGCATTGACGGAGAGCCGCTTCCCACCTATTGGGCCGACGGCCTCATCGTAGCCACTTCTTCCGGCTCCACCGCCTATTCCCTGAGCGTGGGCGGCCCCATCTGCATGCCGGACACCAAGGCTCTGGTGGTGGCACCCATCGCCCCGCACAACTTGAACGTGCGGCCCATCGTGCTGCCGGAAACGGCCAAGGTGGACATCTCCTTCGAGTCCCGGGATGGCCGGGCCACCATGTCCACGGACAACCGGGTGGTGGAAATCCAGCCGGATTGGAGCATCCATGTAGAGATGGCACAATTTTCGCTTAAACGTATCCGGCTCGCCCAGTCCGGCTTCGTGCAGGCTCTTACCTCGCGTCTGTTCTGGGGAGAAGATATGAGAAACAATGGATAACAAAACCTTACCCAAACACGTCTCCATTATCATGGACGGGAACGGCCGATGGGCCAAAGCCCGCGGTCTGGACCGTACCTGCGGCCATACGGAAGGGGTGGAGAGCGTCCGTGCCTGCATAGAATTCGCCGTTGAGAAGGGAATTGAATACCTGTCGGTGTATGCTTTCTCGGAGGAGAACTGGAACCGTCCCGCCTATGAGGTGGACGCTCTCATGGAACTGATGATGAAGGCCATGATCAAGGAGACGGACACGTTCCTGACCAATCACGTCCGTTTCCTGGTGCTGGGAAACCGTGCCCGCCTGTCAGACTCCATCAACCGGACCATCGACGAACTGGAGCGGATCACCTCGAAGGACTACGGCACCACCCTCATTCTTTTTGTGAGCTACAGCGGCAAGTGGGACATCCTCCAGGCCATGAAGAATGCGGCCTCGGAGCTCTCCAAAGAGGATTTTCAGAAGATGGAACTGGCCGATTTCGACCGCTACCTGGTGACGGCCGGCATCCCGGATCCGGACCTGTTGATTCGCACCTCCGGAGAAATCCGCATCTCCAATTACCTGCTCTGGCAGACAGCCTATACGGAATTCTATTTCACGGACGTTCTGTGGCCGGACTTCCGCAAGGAGGAATTTTCCAAGGCCCTGGAAGCCTATGCGCAGCGGGACCGCCGCTATGGAAAAGTGAAATAAAATGCTTACCTTTGCAAGATAACATTTCTCAGGAATGACTGTAAAAAAGATACTTTGCTTTGCGGCTCTCATGCTGGCAGCCCGGGGAGTTTGGGCCCAGAGCGGCGTGGGAGGCGTGGAAGTAGATTATAACCGCCCCAAGTCATATGTAGTGGGCGGTGTGGGCATCGAGGGGAACCAGTATTTCAACGAGCACCAGATTCTGCAGCAGGTGGGCTTGCAGAAGGGGCAGTCCATCACCGTTCCCGGTGAGGACGTCACCAGCATCGTCAAGCGTCTGGTGGCCCAGCGTTACTTCGAAGACGTGGCCGTGGTGGTGGATTCCCTGAATGCATCGGCCGATACGGCCTGGTTCAAGATTGTGGTGCGGGAACGTCCCCGCGTGTCCCGCTGGACGTATTCCGGCGTCAAGTCCGGTGAAAAGAAGGACCTTCAGGAGCGTCTGAACCTGCGTCCGGGCCGGGAATACTCGGAGTATGTGAAGAATACTTCCATCGACATCATCAAGCGTTATTATAAGGAGAAGGGTTACCTGAAGGTGGAGGTGAATGTGGAGGCCGTGCGGGACACCATGATCCGCAGCGCCATGCGGGTGAACTTCCATGTGGACAAGGGCCCCAAGGTGCGCATCAAGGACATCAATTTCATCGGCAACACACATGTCTCCGAAAGAAAACTGGCCAAGAACATGAAGGAAACCCACGCCAACAAGTGGTACAATCTGTTCAAGTCCAAGAAGTTCAAGGAGAAGGAGTATGAGACAGACCGCAAGACGGTGCTGGACGCCTTCAACGAGGCCGGTTACCGCGACGCCCGTCTGGTGAGGGACTCCGTGTACTATACTCAGGACGGAAAGCACCTGGCCATCGACATGGTCTTCGACGAGGGTGAGAAATACTACTTCCGCAACATTACCTGGACGGGTAACTCCGTCTATCCCACGGAAGCGCTCAACAACATCCTGCAAATCAAGAAGGGTGACGTTTACGACATGGTTACCCTCAACAAGCGCCTCAAGGGCGGCGGAAAGGAGAACGAGTACGACGTGTCCAAACTGTACCGTGACAACGGCTTCCTCTTCTTCCAGGTTACCCCCGTGGAGGTGAATATCCAGAAGGACTCCGTAGATCTGGAGGTGAGAATCGCGGAAGGCAAGCCCGCCACCATCAACGACGTAATCATCAACGGAAACGACCTCACCAACGAAAGGGTGGTCCGCCGCCAGGTGATGACGCGCCCGGGCTACCTGTTCAGCCAGTCGGATTTCGAGCGTTCCATCCGTGAAATCGCTTCCATGGGTCAGTTTGACCCTGAAGCCATCATGAAGGAGGGCGGTTATTCCATCCTGCCCAACCAGCTTAACAATACGGTGGACATTGTTTATAACGTGAAGGAAAAACCCTCCTCCCAACTGGAACTTTCCGGCGGTTGGGGCGGTAACACCTTTGTGCTCACGGCCGGTATCAGCTTCAACAATTTCTCTACGCGCCGTATTCTGGAGAAGGGAGCCTGGCGGCCGGTTCCGCTGGGTGACGCCCAGAATCTGGCTTTCCGCTTCCAGACCAACGGCAAGTATTACACCAACATCAGCGCCAGCTTCACCGAGCCCTGGCTCTTCGGCAAGAAACCTACGTCCCTCAGCATCTCCGGCTATTATTCCAAGATGACGGACTCCTACCTTGCCATCGGCATCCTCTCCACGGACAAGATGTTCGAGGTGTTCGGTTTCAACGCCGGCTTGGGTACGCGCCTCAAATGGCCGGACAACTACTTCGTCCTGTCCGGATCGGCCAGCTGGCAAACCTATAAGCTCACCAACTGGACCAACAGCTATTTTGCCTTCAACGACGGTATTTCCCATAACCTGAGCTTTACCATCAATCTGTCCCGTAACTCCTCCGACCAGCAGATTTATCCCCGTACGGGCTCCGAGTTCTCCACCTCCCTGCAGTTCACTCCGCCGTATTCGCTGTTTCGCCGTTACACGTATGACGAGAACGGAAACAAGGTGAAGGTGAACAGCTGGAAAGACGTGAATTACGATGACTGGACGGCCGCCCAGCGTTACAAATGGATTGAATACCACAAGTGGAAGTTCAACGGGACGGTGTACACCAAACTGGTGGGAGACCTGGTGCTCATGACCCGGGCACAGTTCGGCTTCCTGGGCTATTATAACAGAAACTGGGGCTATTCTCCCTTCGAGAACTTCCAGGTGGGCGGTGACGGTATGTCCGGTTACATGACTTACGGTGCGGAAATCATTTCCCTTCGCGGTTATACGGACTATTCCCTTACGCCCCGGAAGGTTACGCCTTACAGCCAGAATGGTATCAGCTATGCTGGTAACCTGTATGACAAGTTTACGGTGGAACTCCGTTACCCGGTTATCCTCCAGCCGCAGAGCACCATCTACGCCCTGGTGTTCCTCGAGGGCGGTAACTGCTGGAGCGATATCCGCGAGTTCAATCCCTTCCAGATCAAGCGAAGCGCCGGCGTGGGCGTGAGGGTGTTCCTCCCGATGATTGGCCTGCTGGGTGTGGACTGGGGCTACGGATTTGACGATGCCACCAACGGAAGGAGCCAGTTCCACTTTGTTCTGGGTCAGCAATTCTAATCAGGTACGGTATTTGATAGTATTGTCATTCTGAGCGAAGCGAAGAATCTGTAATTTTGAATGTTGTATAATTTTGAAAATTAAATTATTAAAGATATGAAAAAACTATTTGTCATCGCCCTTGCGGCACTTGCTACCCTCACTGCCTCTGCCCAGCAGTTCGGCCGTGTGAATTTCAATGAGATTGTGATGCTGGCTCCTGAAATGGATGCAGCCCGCGAGGCCATTGCCGCCTCCCAGAAAGAGGCCGAGGAGACCTATTCTTCCATGCTGGAAGAGTACCAGGGCAAGATGACCCAGTACCAGCAGAAACAGGCCACCTGGACGGCTGCCATCAAGGAAAGCAAGGAGCGTGAGCTCATGGAAATCCAGAATCGCATCCAGGAATTCCAGCAGTCCATCTCCCAGGAACTTCAGCAGCAGCAGGCCCAGCTCACCGCTCCCATTCAGGAGAAGGCCAGCAAGGTGGTTTCCGAGATTGCCAAAGCCAAGGGGCTTACCGCCCTGTTCGATGCTTCCCAGGCCATCTACTTCGATGAGACCAAGGTGATTGACATTACCCCCGAGGCCCGCAAAGCCATGAACATCCCCGACAGCCGCACCCTCGAAAGCCTCCAGGCCGAACTCCAGGCCCAGCAGCAGTAATATCGGCCCATTGGATTATATCCCAAGCCCTCCTTTCCCGGAGGGCTTTTTTGTGGTAAAAAGATTTGCAGAGGTGTAAAATCTTTGTACCTTTACAATAGCATGTTATAAGATAACCCGCTTATGTGGGCTGCGCCTGACTCCTCCCTTTTACGGCCCTTCGGTCCGTAACGGTCGTCAAACACACGGCGCAATGCCCGTCCGGCATCCCCCTGTCCCGACCAGCTTTCGTCTCCATCATTTGACCCAACAACACGTTTGCGGCCATTTTTGTTCACCTCGCGTACCTTTTGGTACGCAGGATGCACGTTTTCAGCCAATAGTGTGTTATTCCCTTTCTGGCAGTGACTTTTCAGACTCTTAGTTGTTAAAAAATAGCTACGCAAAAAGTTTTCACAAATTTATTGGGAATTCGCTTTTAATTCTTTACATTTGTAACGGAATTGAAGCGAATTCCTTTTATTTATAACACTAAACATCGTTTTTGTGATGAAAACAACTGACATCATGGCACGCCTCCAGGCCAAGTACCCGTTGGAGAAAGAGTATCTGCAGGCGGTTCAGGAGGTTCTGGAATCCATCGAGGATGTGTACAACCAGCATCCGGAGTTTGAGAAGGCCAAGATTGTGGAGCGTCTGGTAGAGCCGGACCGCATCTTCACCTTCCGCGTAACCTGGATTGACGACAGGGGCGAGGTGCAGACCAACACCGGTTACCGCATCCAGTTCAACAGTGCCATCGGTCCTTATAAGGGCGGTCTCCGCTTCCACAAGGCGGTGACCCCTTCCATGCTCAAGTTCCTTGGCTTTG
The DNA here is from genome assembly GCA_905235615.1 of uncultured Bacteroidales bacterium. Taxonomy (GTDB): domain Bacteria; phylum Bacteroidota; class Bacteroidia; order Bacteroidales; family UBA932; genus Cryptobacteroides. The sequence goes on from CAJOMB010000014.1 coordinate 23,361, forward strand.
AGCAAACTTTCAAGAATGCCCTCACCACCCTTCCGATGGGCGGCGCCAAGGGCGGCAGTGACTTTGACCCGGTGGGCAAGTCCAACGACGAAATCATGCGTTTCTGCCAGGCTTTCATGCTGGAACTGTGGAACTGCATCGGCCCGGATCAGGATATTCCTGCCGGTGACGTGGGTGTGGGCGGCCGTGAAATCGGTTACCTCTATGGCATGTACAAGAAGCTGGCCCGGCAGTACAACACCGGCGTTCTCACCGGCAAGGGCGGCACCTGGGGCGGTTCTGTCCTCCGTCCGGAAGCCACCGGTTTCGGCGCCCTGTACTTCACCCAGCATCTTTTGGAGAAGGCCGGAAAGGATATCAAAGGCAAGAAGGTGGCACTCTCCGGCTTCGGCAACGTGGCGTGGGGCGCCGCCACAAAGGCCCGCGAACTGGGCGCCAAGGTGGTGGCCATCAGCGGTCCCGACGGCGTTTGTGAAATCCCCGAAGGAATCACCCCTGAAATGATTGACTACATGCTGGTCATGCGTGCCTCCAACCGCAACAAGGTGGAGGATATGGCCACCAAGTTCCCCGGTCAGGCCAAGTTCACCGCCGGCAAAAAGAGCTGGAGCATTCCCGTGGACATCGCCCTCCCTTGTGCCTTCCAGAACGAGCTCTCCGAGGACGATGCCAAGGAGCTCAAGGCCAATGGCTGCTGGTGCTGCTGCGAGGTGTCCAACATGGGTTGTCAGCCCGGTGCCATCCACTACTTCCAGCAGAGCGGCGTGCTCTTCGCCCCCGGCAAGGCCGTGAACGCCGGCGGCGTGGCCACATCCGGTCTGGAAATGACGCAGAACGCCGAGCATATCTCCTGGGACGCGCAGGAAGTGGACGCCAAGCTGCATTTCATCATGAAGAGCATTCATGAGCAGTGCGTGAAGTACGGCACCCAGCCGGACGGCAGCGTGGACTATGTGAAGGGCGCCAACATCGCCGGCTTCATGAAGGTGGCCACCGCCATGCTGGAGCAGGGGACCATCTAACAACAAAAGATTTTGTATGACGGTGCTTCATTTCGATGGAGCACCGTTTTTTATGGATAATTTCAAGGTAATCTGCCAATTTATGCTTAAATTTGCAAACTAAACCGATTCAAACAGAACGTGATGAAAAAATTTCAGATGGCAGGTGTTCTCCTGCTGGCCGCAGCAGCCCTCTGGTCCTGCAAGGAAGGCCGTACAAAGGCGGAACGCCTCTTGGAGAACTATGCTCAGGTGACCATTCCCGCTCCGGACCTCTCGGGAATCACCGACAACGGAAAGGAGGTTCTGAACCTGTATCGCTTTGCCGCCGACGAGGCCGATGCCATATACTGGAAGCAGGTTTTCGGGGAGAAGCTTTTCTTCAGCGCCCTTCCCGCGGCGGAGCGTGAGTTCGCTTATATCAACTACGGTCCCTGGAACCGTATTGACAACCAGCCGTTCATAGAAGGTTTCGGCCCCAAGCCCGCCGGCGCCCGTTTCTATCCGGAAGACATGACGGATGAGGAATTCATGGCCATAGAAGATCCGGCCAAGGAAAGCCCCTATACGCTTATCCAGCGGAACAACAAGGGCGGCTTGGACGTAATCTGGTACCATGACGCCTACAACGCCCATGTCAAGAAAATGGCAGACTATCTGAGGGCCGCCGCGGACATCACCATCAAGGAGAGCGTACGGAATTACCTCCTGAAGAAGGCCGATGCCATCCTGACGGACAACTACTACGAGAGCGACTACGCCTGGCTCCAGATGGACGACAGCAAGATGGACCTGGTGATCGGCCCCAACGAGGCCATCGATGACGAACTGTACGGAAAGAAGGCTTCCTATGGCGCCTATGTGCTCCTGAAGAACCTGGACCGCACCGCCAGCCTGAACAAGATTACCCGCCGTCTGCCCGAGTTGCAGGCCTCCCTGCCCGGCAACCCCGAGTACCTTACCTTCGTTCCCGGCGTGGCTTCCAACATCTCCTCCTGCGACGTCATCTATTATGGCGGCTACACCAACGCCGGCTACAAGGTAATTGCCATCAATTTCCCGTATGACGCCAAGGCACAGGAAGATTTCGGCACCCGTACCATCCTGTTTGACAATATCATCCGTGAGAAATTCAACCGTACCGTGTTCCCGTTGGGCCATGTGCTGCTGGAACCGGCCGACCGCGCCCATCTGGACGCCAATGCCTTCTACTGGACTATCGTGTTCCGTGAGGTGGCCAAGGGCCTGGGCGTGAAGGAAACCGTGAACGGAAGAGGTTCTGTGACGGAAGCCCTTGGCAATGAGGCTCTTACCTTGGAAAAGGCCAAATCCAATGTTTTGGGTGCGTACCTGTGTATGCAGGAGGTGGAAGCCCACCGCGTGGATGCCCTCATCATGAAAAACGACGTGATTGCCACCTTCGTGGCCAATGTCATCCGCTCTTCCCGTTTCGGAGCCGGTGATGCCACCGGACGCGCCAACCTCCTCGTTTACAACTATCTTTTGGAGAAGGGCGCCATTTCCCGTCAGGCTTCCGGCAAATATATGCTGGATTATGCCGCCACGGAGCAGGCTGTCTCCGACCTGGGAGAGGACATCCTCAGGATTCAGGCCACCGGAGACCGTGATGCCGCTGATGAGATGGTGGCCCGCTACGCCGTCGTGAGCGCTCCGCTCAAGGCCGATATCGTGAACCTGGAACTGGAAAAGATTCCGGTGGATATCCGCGTGAAGTACGAATAATCAAAAACTACAATAATGGCTAAGAAATTCAACCTCAAGTATGGTGTGTTCCTGCCGCTGGTGCTGATCATTACCATTTTCCTTTGGGCCGTTCCCGTTTCTTTCTATGGCATCGAGGCCCTGACCGTGGTGCAGCAGCGCGTGATTGCGCTGTTCGTCTTCGCTGCTCTCATGTGGATTTTCGAAATCATTCCCAACTGGTCCACCTCCCTGCTGGTCATCGTGATTTCCCTTCTGACCATCTCCAACAAAGGTATCGGCATTTTCTGCGATCCGCAGTACGGTACGCTGGTCCCTTATGCCCGTATCATGAGCTCCATGGCGGACCCTGTGGTGATGCTCTTTCTGGGCGGCTTCGTGCTGGCTATTATGGCAGAGAAATACGGATTGGACGTAACCCTGGCCCGTGCCCTGCTGAAGCTCTTCGGCACCAAGCCGGAGATTGTGCTGCTGGGCTTCCTCATCATGATTTCCGTTTTCTCCATGTTCATGTCCAACACGGCTACCGCCGCCATGATGCTGGCCCTGCTCACCCCGGTGCTTTCCAAGCTTCCGGCCGATGACAAGGGTAAGATCGGCCTGGCCCTGTCCATCCCTGTGGCGGCCAACCTGGGCGGTATCGGTACGCCTATCGGCACCCCGCCCAATGCTACGGCCAAGGGTGCCCTGGAGCAGGCGGGTATTGACGTGAGCTTCGGCGAATGGTGCGTCCACATGATTCCCTATGTGGTTGTCATGATTCTGATTGCCTGGGTGCTGCTGCGCGTGATGTTCCCCTTCAAGACCAAGAAACTGGTTTTGGAAATCCCGGAGAGCATGGTGAAGAAAGACTGGAAACTGTATGTGGTGTGGATTACCTTCGTGGGTACCATCCTTCTGTGGGCCACGGAGCAGATAACCCATATCAACTCCAATATCGTCGCCCTGATTCCACTGGGCGTGTTCACCGCCACGGGCCTGTTCGGCAAGGAAGAGATCAAGGAGATTAACTGGAATGTGCTGTGGCTGGTAGCCGGAGGCTTTGCCCTGGGCTATTGCCTGCAGGACACCGGTCTGGCCAAGGTTCTTATCCAGGCCATTCCGTTCGGCAGCATGTCCGTTGTGCTGGTGCTTGTTATCGCAGGTCTGGTTTGCTACTTGCTTTCCAACTTCATTTCCAACTCCGCCACGGCAGCCCTGCTCATTCCTATCCTGATTGTGGTTGCCAACGGTATGGCCGACCCCGCCGCCGCCAACAACGCCGAGTTCCTGGCCATGGGCGGAACTTCTGCCATGATTATCTTCGTCGCGGTGTGCGCCTCCATCGCCATGCTGTTCCCCATTTCCACGCCTCCGAATGCCATTGCATCCGCTACCGGCATGGTGGAGACCAAGGATATGACCAAGGTGGGTCTTGTCATCGGCTTTATCGGCTTCGTGCTGGGTTATTTCTGGCTTACGAAACTATTCCCATTTGCTTGATCGGGCATCCCGGATAACTTATGAAAAAGACAATCATCATATCATTGGCAGCGCTGCTCACCGGCAGCGCCGCTTTTGCGCAGGCCCCCGAGGAAAAGCCCGCGCATTTCAAGCTGTACGGTTTCATCCGTAACTACATCGTGGCCGATTCCCGCGCCGTGAACGCCGGAACCGAAGACCTCTATTTCTATATGCCCAAGGGCAGGGACATGAAGGACGGCTTCGATGCCAATGCCGGTTTCAACTGGCGCTTCGTGTCTCTTACCACCCGCTTAGGCTTGGACGTGTCCGGTTACAAGTGGGGGACCATGGGCGTTTCCGGCAAGGTGGAGGCGGACTTCTACTGCGTCAGCGGCACTACGCCCATCCTGCGTCTGCGTCAGGCTTTCATGAAACTGAACTGGGACAACTGCCCCGTAAGCCTTACCATCGGCCAGGCCTGGCATCCCATGGCGGCCGACATGCCCCACATGACCAACTTGGAGACAGGCGCCCCCTTCAATCCCTTCAACCGCAGTCCCCAACTCACGGCCGATGTGAACCTGGGTTCCGGCTTCAGCTTCACTGCCAGCCTCCTGTACCTGAACCATTATCTGCCCACCGGCCCCGCCGGCAAGAGCAAGGACTACTACAAATACGGCCTTCCGGAGTTCTATCTGGGCTTCAACTACAAGAGTGCCAAGTTCCTGGGCCGCATCGGCCTGGATATGGTGAATATCCGGCCCTATCGCACCATTACGGACTGGCGTGTACAGGATGGCGGAGGCAAGACCATCGAAGTGAAGAGCCTCCTCACCACCTTCTCCCCCTACGTGTTCTTCCAGTACACCAACGGCCTGTTCCAGCTGCGTGCCAAGAGCATCCTGGCCCAGGCCGGAGAGCACCTGAACCTCCTCAGCGGTTACGGCGTGCATTCCTTCAACGATGACGGAACCATTGAATATACTCCCATGCAGGACTGGTCCTCCTTCGTAAGCTTCTCTTACGGAAAGAAGTTCCAGGTGATGGCCATGCTGGGCTACATGCAGCAGCTGGGAACCACCAAGGAGCTGGCCGACAACCACCTGTGGATGAACAATTCAGCCGACGAGCGCATCCAGCGGGCCTTCCGTGCCACCCCTACCGTGGCCTGGAACCTGGGCAAGTTCACCGTCTCCTTGGAGTACAACCTCACCGCCGCCCGCTTTGGCTGTGACGGCCCCCGGGATTCCCGCGGCATGCTGGACGTGCCTGCTCCCGGCCTGACCGGTGCCCCCGAGTGGATCCTGAACCACCGTTTCATCTGCATGACCAAGTTCAACTTCTAACAGGCGATGACAATGGGCGCATTTCACGCATACGACATCCGCGGTATCTGGGGAAAAGACTGGGACCTGGATACGGCTTATCAAGTAGGATATTTCGTTCCCCGGCTTCTGAAGGCCAATAAGGTGCTTGTGGGCCGCGACTGCCGCGTCTCCTCCGACGAGATTCACGACGCTGTCGTCCGTGGTATCAACGATGCCGGAGCCGATGTGTATGATATCGGCCTCAGTTCTACGCCGATGGTGTATTTTGGCACCGCCAACTACGGCTTCGACGCTTCCATCCAGATTACGGCCAGCCACAATCCGGCCGAGTACAACGGCATGAAGGTGTCCACCACCGATGCGCAGGCCGTGGGCTTCGACGCCGGCCTGGGGCGGATCAGGGCCTGGATTGACGAGGGAGAACCCACCCCCGTGGCCGCTAAGCGCGGTCAGGTGTTCCAAAAGGAGATTATGGCCGATTACCTGCAGTTCATGCGCAAGTTCGTGCAGGACTACAGCGGCCTCACCATCGCCATGGACCTGTCCAACGGCATGGCCAACCTCTTTGCCAAGGAAATCTTCGGGACCGGCGGCAACATCCACTATCTCTTTGATACCTTAGACGGCCGTTTCCCTAACCACGAGCCCAATCCCCTCATCGAGAAGAACTGCGTCCCGCTGGAAGAGAAGGTACGCGAGGTCAAGGCCGATGCCGGCGTCATCTACGACGGAGACGCAGACCGCGTGATGTTTGTGGACGAGAAGGGCCAGTTTATTTCTCCCGACCTGATGATCGCCCTTATGGGGAACTACTTCGTGAAGGAACGCGGCCTCAGGGGCCTGGTGCTCCAGGACATCCGTTCCTCCAAGGCCGTAGGGGAGTACCTGGCTCCCATGGGCTGCGAGATGCGTACCTGGAAGGTGGGCCGTGCTTTTGCTGCTCAAAAACTCCGTGAAATGGACGGTGTATGGGGCGGGGAACTGGCCGGTCACTACTATTTCCGCGACTTCTTCTACAGTGACAGCGGCCTGCTGGCCTCCATCATCCTCCTGAATATCGTGGCCGGTTTCAAGAAGGAAGGCAAGACGCTTTCCCAGGCCATCGCCGAAATTGTCCGTTACCAGAACTCCGGAGAAATCAACTACCGCATAGAGGACAAGAAGGGCGCTATGGACGCTGTGAAAGACTATTTCATGGCCCGGGAGAAGGCTACGGCCTTCATGGACTTCGACGGCTATCGTGTAGAGTTCCCCGACTGGTGGTTCAACATCCGTCCTTCCAATACGGAACCTTACCTTCGTTTCATCTGCGAAGCCACATCGGCCCGTCTTTTGCAGGAGAAGATTGCCCAGACCGACGCTATCCTGGTGAACCAGTTCGGCGGCAAGCGATAATCTATGAAGAAAGTACTGACCTTAAGCCTTTTATCCCTTTGTGCATGCCTTTCCCTGAGGGCGCAGGAAGAGAACAGCCGTGAGGCCGATTCTCTCCGCCATTCCTTCGGAAGACAGGAAGTGAAACCCTCCAACCTGCGTACCACCGCCTATGGCGATACGCTGGATACGGGGAATCCGGCCATCAAGGTCGTTCTTTACAGCAACGGCACTTACCGCTATGTGAAGGATCCTGCCCTGCATGCGGCAGACACTGTTTTTACGGAGTATTGGGACGAGAAGGCCGTGAATCCCTACCGTGAAGACCCGGACCCTGTTCCGGACCGTTTCTCGCTGTGGGTGGTGGATTCGTTGGACTCCTATGTATGTCCCCATGTGACGCATCCCCGTTCCCTCTTCGGCTACCGGCATGGCCGCCGGCACCAGGGAATAGACCTTCCTTATCCCACCGGTACGCCGGTCCCCGCCACGTTTGACGGAAAGGTGAGGATATCGGCCTATGTGGGCGGCTACGGCAATCTGGTGGTCATCCGCCATGCCAACGGCCTGGAGACCTTCTATGCCCATCTTTCCCGCAGGGACGTGGAGCCCGGAGACTGGGTGAGCGCAGGAGACATCATCGGCCTGGGCGGTTCTACCGGCCGGTCCACCGGTCCGCACCTGCATTTCGAGACGCGTTACAGAGGCGCCGCCTTCGACCCTTCCTGGCTCATCGACTTTGAGACGGGCACCCTCCGTCACCGCCTGCTGAAGATTCGCAGCTGGTACTTCAATCCCAACCAGCGCTATGTGCAGAACATCGATGACGAGGATGAAATTTTCCGTACGGATGAAGAAGACCGCATCCTGGCAGAGGAGCAGGCCAAGAAAGAGGCTGCAGCCCGAGCCGCCGCAGAGGCCGCGGCCATGCGTTACCATACGGTCAGAAGCGGTGATACCCTCTCCGCGATAGCCCGCCGCTACGGAACCTCCGTGAACCGGATATGCCAGCTCAACGGCATCAACCCGAATACGGTCCTGAGAGTGGGAAGAAGGCTTAGGGTAAAGTAGTTACTTGAGCTTCGAATGATAGTGCGGATGCACTTTTCCTTTGATGATATTCTGCAGTTTGCCGGATATCATCTTTTTTCTGATGGGGGCGGCATGGTCCGTGAACAGGTCTCCGTCCAAATGGCTCAGCTCGTGCTGGATCATGCGGCAGGCGAAGTTGTCAAACTCCTCGGTCACTTCCTGCAAGTCTTCATTGTAGTAACGGAGTTTCATCTTCTTGGGCCGTACCACGTCGCAATACACGCCGGGGATGGACAGGCAGCCCTCGGAGTAGGTGGTCTGCTCCTGGCTCTGCTCCAGCACCTCGGGGTTGATGAGGGTGCGGCGGAAACCCTTGAGGTAAGGGTAGGTCTCGGACACCACGTCTCCGTCCACAATCACCACGCGCCGGCTTACGCCAATCTGCGGAGCGGCCAGGCCGCAACCGTCGGCCACCACCAGGGTGTCTTTCAAATCCTGCACAAGGGAGGCGATTCCTTCCTTGTCCTTGAGATCGGCCGGCTGGGCCGTTTCGCGCAGCACCGGTGCGCCGTAGAGGTAGATGGGCTTGATCATTTTCTTCTCCTTGTCTTGTTTTGTGAGAGGCTTTCCGGAACGTTCAGGGGATTCAGTCCTCCCGTTCCCGAAGACCCGCTTTTGCGGTCCAGATAGCTTTGGAGGATAAGGGCGGCCGATATCTTGTCCACCGACCCCTTTTCCTGCCTCCTGCTTTTTTTCATGCCGCCGTCTATCTGCACCCGTTGGGCCAGTACGGAAGTGAAACGCTCATCTTCCAGTTGCACAGGCACCCCCGGGAAAGCTTTTTTGAGCCTGGGGAGGAAAGCGTCCACATCGGCCTGGGCCTCGGAGGGTTTTCCGTCCATGTTCACCGGATATCCAACTACAAAAGCCAAGATTGTCTGATTGGTGGCGTAATTTTTGAGATAATCTATTAACTTTGTAGAATCAATTGTATCCAGGGCAGAGGCAAAGATACCCAGAGGATCGCTGACGGCTACTCCCGTGCGCTTTCTCCCATAGTCTATGCCGATATATCTGTCCATTACAATTTGCAAAGGTAAGAATTTTATGGAGAAATCAGATAAAAAACCGTCACGGAACTATCGCCTGGCCCTCATCGACGCCGTTTCCCACGAGCGTCTGTGGAGCTTGCGCTTCACCAAGCCCATTTTCATCGGGGCGCTCGTTTCCGGCATAGTGGTGACGCTGGTGGCCTTTTACTGCCTCATAGCCTATACGCCCATCCGCACCTTCATTCCCGGTTATCCCGGGGCCCAGAGCCGCCGTCAGGCCGTTCAGAATGCCCGGAAGATAGACTCCCTGGAAATGCGTCTGCTGCAGTGGGAACTGTACGCGGAGAACCTCCGACGCGTCGTTGCCGGAGAAACGCCCATCCGTTTGGACAGCGTCGTGCTGGGCCGCGAGGGCAGGCGTTCGGTAACGGATGCGCAGTACTATGCCATCCGGGATTCCCTCCTGAGGGCCGATGTCCAGAACCAGGAACAGTTCAACGTGGAAGAGGCGCCCAAGGGGAACCTTCCCATCGAGGCGCTGTCCTTCTTCCCGCCCGTCAAGGGTGTGGTGTCCGAGGGCTTCGACCGTGCGATGCATCCTTATGTGGACATTACGGCACCGGCCGGCAGTTCGGTTTCCGCCGTATTGGACGGCACGGTGGTGTTCACTTTCTGGGATTCGGAAGAAGGTTATCTGATGGTGCTCCAGCATGCCGGAGACATCCTTTCCGTGTATAAGCACAACCAGAAACTCCTGCATCAGCAGGGGGACGTTGTAAAGGCCGGAACACCCATCGGCCTGTTGGCGGAATCTTCTTCCCTTACCAAGGGAAACCATCTTCACTTTGAGCTATGGTGCGAGGGACAGCCCATGGATCCGGTTCAGTTCATAAAGTTCTAGGATGAAGAGAATAGCGATATTAGGTTCCACAGGGTCTATCGGAACCCAGACCCTGGATGTGGTGAGACAGCATCCGGAGCGTTTTGAGGTGGTCATGTTATCGGCCAACAACAGTGCGGAGCAACTTATCGAGCAGGCCCGCGCTTTCCATGTTCCCCATGTGGTCATCTGCAATCCCCGGAAGTTCCCTCAGGTGAAAGAGGCCCTTCCCGGAGTGGATGTGCAGTTGGGCATCGAGGCGGCCTGCGACCTGGTGCAGGCTCCCGAGGTGGATGTAGTGGTGGCCGCCATGGTGGGCTTCAGCGGGCTCCGGCCCACGCTCTCCGCCATCCGTGCCGGCAAGACCATCGCCCTCGCCAACAAGGAGACGCTGGTGGCGGCCGGCTCGTTGGTGATGGGGGAGGCCGCTCGCTTCCATGCACCCATCTATCCGGTGGATTCGGAGCATTCCGCCATCTTCCAATGCCTGTTGGGCGCGGGTGACAACCCCGTCCGCCTGATCCATCTCACCGCTTCCGGCGGCCCTTTCCGTACCTGGGAGAAGGAGCGGATTGCATCGGCCACCAAAAACGAGGCGCTGAAGCATCCCAATTGGGACATGGGGGCCAAGATTACCATTGATTCCGCCACCATGATGAACAAGGGCTTTGAGGTCATCGAGGCCAAGTGGCTCTTCGGGGTGGAGGCTTCGCAGATTCACGTGGTGGTTCATCCGGAGTCCGTCATCCATTCCATGGTGGAGTTTGAGGACGGAGCGGTGATGGCGCAGCTGGGCTGTCCGGACATGCACATTCCCATCGCGCTGGCCATGGCCTATCCCACCCGCCTGCCATTGGACGGGAAAAGGCTGGATTTCAGCACCTTGGGCTCCCTCACTTTTGCAGAGCCGGACTGCAGGAAGTTCCCTTGCCTGCAGCTGGCCTTCGATGCCATCGGCCAGGGCGGAAACATCCCTTGCGCCATGAATGCCGCCAATGAGGTGGCGGTGGCGGCCTATCTGAAGGACACCATCCGCTTCTATGACATTCCCAGGATGATTTCCTCCGTGATGGAACGGACGGCTTTCGTGAAGAATCCGTCCCTTCAGGACATTTTTGACACGCATGGGGAGGCCACCTCCCTGACACAACATCTGATATCGGCCCTATGATGGTTCTCATGAAAGCCCTCCAGGTAATCCTGGCACTCTCTGTGCTTCTTTCACGAACTGGGGCACTTTCTGTGGGCCAAGCTGTTCCGCATCCGCGTGGACAAATTCTTCCTTTTTTTCGATGCGGGCGGTGTAAAACTGTTCTCTACCCGCATGCACTGGTTCGTGAAGCTGGTGCCCGCCGCCGCCCGTTGGGAGACGGAGTACGGGATAGGCTGGCTGCCGCTTGGCGGTTACTGCAAGATTGCCGGCATGGTGGACGAATCCATGGACACCGAGTCCCTGAAAGGGGAGCCGCAGCCCTGGGAGTTCCGTACCAAACCGGCCTGGCAGCGGCTTTTGGTAATGTCCGGCGGTGTGCTCAACAACTTCCTGCTGGCCGTCCTGCTGTTCTGCGGCATCCTGGCCATCTGGGGAGACAATTACCTGCCCAACCAGTATGCCGTCTATGTGAACGGGCTGGGGGAGACCATGGGTTTCCGCAGCGGTGACCGCATCCTCCGCTACGATGATTTCGAGCCCGCGGATTTTCTGAATCTCCAGGCCGATCTGGCCCGCCGTCAGGTCTCCGCGGTGCAGGTCCTCCGCGGCACCGACACCCTTACACTGTATATGGATGAGCGCCTGATGGGGGAGGTGGTGAACACGCCCGGCGTGTTTGACGTAGCCCTGCCCTTTGTTGTGGACAGCCTCATGCCCACATCCCTGAATCTGGAAGCCGGCCTTGTGAAAGGAGACCGGATTGTGGCGGTGGACGGCATGTCCACCCCTTACCTTCAGGACGCCCAGAAGATTCTGCGGGCCCGTCCGGGGGAGGAATTGCCTGTGACGGTGCTCCGGGAAGGGGACAGCCTGGCGTTCTCCCTGCAGGTGGATTCGCTGGGCCTGCTGGGAATCTATCCCAAGCCGATTTCCTTCGAACACAGGTCCTATTCCGTTGCCCGGTCCATTCCGGCGGGTTGCGCCCTGGCCTGGAATTCCGTGACGGGCTACCTTCGGGACCTCCGCTTGGTGGCCACGCCTTCTACCGGGGCCTACAAGTCCGTGGGCAGTTTCATTGCCATCGGCCAGGTGTTCCCCTCTAC
>CAJOMB010000015.1 GCA_905235615.1 uncultured Bacteroidales bacterium
GCGGCTGGGCGCAGCCCAGGGCCAGGAAACCCGGCAACAAAAGGGAAAGGATTCGACTCATAACAATTAAACTTTCCCCAAATTTACCAAGAATTTCTGGGATTTACACAAACAGCCCAAAGCCGTGAGTATTTCAAACAATGGCTCGCATCCCTGCGAGCCATTGTTTGATTAGTTAGTAGTGTATTCTTACCTTAAAGAAGAAGGTTAATTAAGTTGGTTAGAAAAAGCGTTTTTACATCTGGAAAAGGAGTACGCACCCGTTTTCCATTACAAAGGTACAACTTATTTTTATTTTTCCAAAAATTATTTAACTTTTCTTTATTAAATAAATATTTTTAAAAACTAAATCGCATTTTTATTGAGAAATTTCTTGGAGCCTGGGGATAGACTCCGATTCCTGTATAAACGTTTGCCTCGGCCTCAGAATAGCTTTCCCACCTCCAACCGGAAGCGTAATACATGTGATTCAGGAGGTTATGGACAAAAAGGCCTACGCTGAGATTTCCGCTCCCGACGGGGAAGCTCTTGCTCAGCCGGGCGTCCATCACGAAGTAGGCCGGAATGGCCATCTCCTCCCGCATGGAGTTGTCAATGAACTGCTTCCCCACATATTTTCCGTCCACGGAGAAGGTCAAATCCTGCCAGGGAACGAAGGTAAGGCGCAGCATCCCAATCACCGAAGGCGACATGAGCATGGTGGTCTTGCCATAATGAATGGGGTAGGTTTTGGTATATTCCTCATTGGGCACATAGGCCGTATAGTCCCGAATCTGGTTCATGGAGAGGGTGAGGTTGCCGTCGCTCTTCAGCCAGCGGAGCGGCATCCAGGCGGCGGACAGTTCCAGGCCCCGGCGCCAGGAGCGGTCCACATTCTCCTTGATGGCATAACCGCTGGAGGACAGTCGGCCCGTTTCCAGGAGCATGTCCTTATATTCCATGGCATAGAGATTGGCCGACGCATGCAAGGTCTTGCCTTCGAAGCGCCAGCCCAATTCCAGGTCCAGCATGGACTCCGGGCGGATGGGAGCCCCCTCCCCCTTCACATTCTCCTTGATGTCTCCCCTGCCCGGCTCCCGGTGCCCGACAGCCGCAGAAGCATAAAGAGTATGCGCCCCCAGCGAGGCCGACACCCCCGCACGGGGATTGAAAAAATGCCAGTTCTGCGTATAATCCAGGCGGTCTTCAGGGGCGGCGCCGTACTCCAACCAGTCATCATCGGCCCCGGAAAGGCGGTAGCGGATGCCGCGGTACTGAAGGTCCGCATAGGCAGTGAGCCAGCGCAGCGGAGCATATTCTGCCCGAACAAAGGCGCTCCCGTCCGTCTTCCAGCCCTTGTTGTCGTACCAATTGCCGGCCGTGAAACTCTTCAGCGTCTTCACCCAGAGCACCTCTCCCCAGTGGTCTCCGACATAATGCGAGAGATACAGCCCTCCCGTAATGTTCAGACGCTCCGTCTTGTAGCGCAGCGCAGCCTGGCCCACCCAAAGGTCGTTCCCCATCTTTTTCTGATAAGTCATGTCGCTGCGAGAGGCCGCCTGGCCCGGGTCCACACCAAAATTCTTCAATTTGCGATTCACCTTGTAATACTCGTCATAGCCGTCTCCGCGGGTGTAATTGGCCGTGGCGGAAAAGGCGAGCGCATCGCTGAAAGCATGCGTATATTGCAGCTGAAGGTGATGCTGGGCATAGTTGTCCGTCTGGTTGGGATAATAGTACACATTCCCCAGTTCGTCGTAATACTCCCCCGCCGGATTGTAGGTCCTGTCCTTAGCATACTGCTCCAGGTCAATTCCGTCCCAGGTGATGCCGCTCCTTTGCCTGCCCATCAGGTAGGTGAACCGCACGGAATGCCGCCTTCCCAACCAGCCGATGGCGGCCAAGGCGCTTTGGGAGCGCACGAAGGCATTGCGGATATAGCCGTCGGTGGTATTGTAGGAATAGGCTCCCGAAGCGTAAAAACCCTTTCGGGTGCGTCCGGTGGAGGCGGCCACCGTGGTAATGAACGTGTTGTAGGAGCCGGCGGAGAAGCTCACATCGGCCCAAGGGTCGGGCGTCACAAAAGCCGTGTTCATGTTGACGCTGGCCCCGAAAGCACCCGCACCCGAGGCCGATGTCCCCAGCCCCCGCTGAACCTGAACGGAGGAGAGCAGGGAGGTCAGCGCCGGGATGTTCATCCAGAAAACCTCCTGCGACTCCGCATCATTGAGGGTGATGCCGTTCAGCGTCACGTTGATTTGCGAACCTTTGGACCCGCGGATGGTCATGGCCGACGCCCCCAATCCCGTACCACCCTCATTGTAGGTGACCACCGAAGGCAGCAGGCTCAAAGTCATGGGAAGGGAATTCAAGGGATTGGTGGCCTCCAAGGCTTCCTTCTCCACATTTTCGTAGGTAACAGGCGTGTTACGGCCGGCACGGGAGGCCGACACCACCACCGAGTCCAAACGCTCGGTCTTTTCCTGCGCCGCAGCGCAGAAAGACAGCACAATCAGTGCTGAAAACAAAATTGTTCTATTCATTTCCTTACGACGGTATCAACCGTATCAAGTTCAACGGGTATAATCTCAATCAGGAATTTCCTGATACCCCTAATATGTCTTTTTTGAAAGGAGTATGATGTTCAAAAACCCATGGCCACCCTCGGCCGTGTAAGAGGGAGGGGCCCAACCTTTTGGTTGGGAGGGGTCGCGAAGCGACGGTTTTTGAATATTATACTCCTTTCAATCAATGCTTTACTAGTTCAATCTGATAAAGTTTCGGCCAGTTTTTGCCGGTAAGGTAAATCTTGCCGGCGGCGTCCACGGCAATGCCGTTCAGGACATCGGTGGCCGATGTCCAAAGCTCGTCCGGGAGGAGTCCGGCACAGTCAATGGTGCCCTCCACCTTGCCGGAACGGGGATCGATGATGGCGATCATGTCCGTGAGGTACACATTGGCCCAGACTTTGCCGTCAATCCATTCCAGTTCGTTCAGGTTCCTGAGCGGCTTGCCATTCAGGGTGACCGGCTGCTTGCGCAGCACCTTCAGGTCCTTGTCCATAAAGTACAGGTTGGCGCTGCCGTCGCTGGCGATGAGCTGCTTGCCGTCCGTAGTAAGGCCCCAGCCTTCCCGAGGATAGCCCACCGTCTTGCGGTACTCCAGCGTGGCGGCGTCGTACAGGAAAGCCACCCTGTTGGTCCAGGTAAGGATATACAGCGTATTTCCCAAGACCACACTCCCCTCTGCGAAATACTTGGCATTCAGCTTCTTGTTAAGGACAGGCTTGCCGCTTGCCAGGTCCACGGTGCGGATGGAACTGGTGCCGTACTGTCCCGTCGTCTCATACAGCTTGCCGTCATGGAAAAAGAGCCCCTGGGTATAAGCGGCCATGTCGTGAGGATAATCCTTCACCACCTTCAGTTTGTAGCGCGTCACCTGTGCGTTGGAACAGGCGCACAGCATGAGAGCCGTCAGAAATACACCAAAACGTTTCATAGCGACGCAAATTTATACATTATTTCCGTTCTATCCAAGGGATATTCATACCTTAAAGATAAGGATTATTTGAAGATAATGCTTATATTTGTGAATTGAGAAACAACACAAAAAGACCCAATATGATCAAAGTAGAAACCAAAGGTTGCGAGTCTTTCGTAGATTCCGCCAAGTATGAAGCTTACGTAGCCAAGGCCCTGGACGCCTTCGATGTCCTCAAAGACGAGACCGGTGAGGGAAACGATTTCCTGGGCTGGAAGAAACTTCCCCGCCAGATTACGGACCGCGAACTGTCCGAGTATGAAGCCATCCGGGACAAATGGGCAAAGAAAGGGGTGGACCTGGTGATTGCCATCGGCATCGGCGGCAGTTACCTGGGAGCCAAGTGCGTGATGGAAGCCCTCAGCCACAATTTTGCCAAGCAGCTCAAGAGCAAGGACGCCGCAGAGGTGGTCTTCGCCGGCAACAACCTCTCCGAAGAGTACCTGGCAGAGCTCATGGACCTGGCCGCAGAGCGCAACGTGGCCTGCATCGTCATCTCCAAGAGCGGCACCACCACCGAGCCCGCCGTGGCCTTCCGCATCGTGAAACAGTATTTGGAGAGCCATTACGGGAAGGAGGAAGCCGCAGACCGCATCGTAGCCATTACGGATGCCCAGAAGGGCGCCCTCAAGACCCTTGCCACCCAGGAGAATTACGTCAGTTTCGTGGTTCCCGACAACGTAGGAGGCCGTTTCAGCGTCTTCACCCCCGTGGGCCTTCTTCCCATCTGCGTGGCCGGCTTTGACATCCGCGAATTGGTGGCCGGTGCCGTTGACGCCCTCAAGGACCTGGAAATCAAGAGCGAGAAGAACCCCGCCATCCAGTATGCGGCCATGCGGAACTGCCTGCATACGGAACTGGGAAAGAGCACGGAAATCCTGGTGAACTACAACCCCAAACTCACTTACGTGGCCGAATGGTGGAAGCAGCTCTTCGGAGAATCCGAAGGAAAGGACGGAAAGGGCATCTACCCTGCCAGCGTGAACAACACGGCCGACCTCCACTCCATGGGCCAGTTCATCCAGGAAGGTTCCCGCATCATGTTTGAGACCGTCCTGCACGTGGAGAACGCCCAAAGGAGCGTGGTCATCGAGTCCGACCCTCAGAACCTGGACCAGCTCAACTACCTGGCCGGCAAGCACATTGAGCACTGCAACCACATGGCCGAACTGGGCACCCAAATTGCCCATATCGACGGCGGCGTGCCCCAGATGGCCGTCACCTTCGAAAAGGTGGATGCCTTCAACCTGGGCAGCCTGCTGTACTTCTTCGAATTCGCCTGCGGCATCAGCGCCTACATCCTGGGCGTGAACCCCTTCAACCAGCCCGGCGTGGAGGCGTACAAGAAGAACATGTTCGCCCTGTTGGAGAAGCCCGGTTACGAAAAGGCCACCAAGGCCATCAAAGAACGCCTGTAAGCCCACTTGCATCAAAAAAGAAAGACATCGGCCCGCAAATAGGCCGATGTCTTTTTCAATGGCAAAGCCGTAAGCCGCTTTCTGTTTTTAAATCTGTCATTTATCTTCGCAACCTACCCCCCGGCATCAGGCGGGCAGCCCTCAACTGCCGGTATATTTGGTCTTGCAGGCCCGGACAACGTACCCGCGGCATGTCGCCATGCGGCGTCGTGGGCTCTTACCCCGCGTTTTCACCCTTACCGGAGAAACTCCGGCGGTAATTTTCTGTTACGTTGCTTGAAGATTACTCCCCACTGTGCTTTCCACAGCCGGGTGCCCTTCCCTGTGCGGACTTTCCTCAGCCCTTGCGGACCGCGACAGATCGCTCTACCATTTATTTCTCCGCTGCAAAGGTAGCAATAATTTCGGAAACAAGCGTCTCCACGGCATCGTAATCGTAGCCACGGGTGAGGCCGAAACGCAGCAGTTTCAGGCGGAACTGGGGGTCTCCCTCCAAGGTGCGGGCCTTGGAGAGAAGCACTTTCCGAAGCTTGTCGGCCTGCTTTCCCTCATCCACCTCTTCTATGGCCGCCCGGATGATTTCCTCCGAAACACCCTTGGCCTTGAGCTGGAAGCGGATTTTAACGGGGCCCCAGCCCTGAATGGTGGCCTTCTCCCGGGCAAAGGCCTGCGCATAGCGCGCATTGTCCACATACTTCTCCTTCGTAAGGGCCTCCACCACCTTCCGGGCGGCATCGGCATCACCCTCAAGGTCTCTGAGGGCCTTGCGGTAGATATCGGCCTCGCAATACTCCGCCTTGGAGCAGAGCTTCTGCAAACGGTTCAGGCAACGGGCGATTTCCATACTTCTTAGAACGAATAACCGAAAGAGAGAAAGACGCCCACCTCCCTGGTGATACTGGACCAGGAAATCCGGGCCTTGAGCGGGCCCACGATGGTATTATAGCCATATCCGAGCCCGGCGCCCCAAAGCCAGCGCCCATCGGCGAAAGAAATAGCATCGAAACCGTCAAAATCAAAGGCCACATTCCCCATCAGGGAAAGGAAATGGTTGGAAGCCACCTCATAACGGGCATCCAAACGGGCCATGGCTATATGGTCCCGGCAAATGGCCGCAGAGTTTACGCCGATGAACGGAATCTGCTGCTCGATATAATTGCCAACGATGTCACCGCCGATGATATTGGAATACATGAGCGGCGCCTCGGGGCCGAAGACAAAGCGGGCCGCGAAGCTGGGAATGAGCGTAAAGGAGCCGAAACTCACGGGGAACTTGCCGTCCGCACTGGCGGCAGCCATCCAGCGGGAAGGGATGTCCCGCTCGAACATCCGGTACATGCCGTCGGCCCGGAAGCCCACGGACACGCCCTTGGTGGGGAAATACCCGTTGTCCAGGGTTTCCAGCCGGGCGGTGAGGAAAAGGCTGGGGATATCCACCTTCTTGGTAAGGTTATAATGGACATCTTCCTCGGAAAAAAGGTTCCTGAGCTGGAAATACTGATTCCTGAGGCCCAGGTTCACATCCAGCGTAGACCAGTGAATGTTGGAGAAATAGACCTCCTGGGTGGCCAGCATGAAGGAAGTATTGAAACGATTGGCGCTGTAATACATGTTCATGCGGTCTGTATAGCGAAACATGGAGCGCACATTGACCGTACCGAAACGGGGAGCGGAATAGGAGTAAACCGCATCGATATAGGGATTGGCGCTGATCCGGGCCGTCAGATCCAGGGAATGCCCGCTCATGGACCGCGTGTTCAGTCCCACGTTCACCAGCAGCGACACAATGTCTTCCGTGTCCATGCGGGCGCTGAATCCAATCTGGTGCATGGGGCCGCGCTTGCAGTAAATGCGAAGGGTATAAGGCTCATCCTTCCCGCGGAGTTCATAATTCACATAGTCGTAAGAGCCCTTCCCGAAGATGGCGGCCACGTCGCTCTCGATCATCTCCTTGCTCACCTTCATGCCGCCTTTGCATTTCATGCGCTCACGGACATAGTCGGCCTCTGTGGAAGATACGCCGTCCACCACCACTTCACGGATGACGACATCCTGCCGGCCGATATCCACGGCCTTCTTGTTGTTAAGACGGAAACGGGCGGAGCCCAGGCGCTTGCGGAGGGCCTGGAGCTGCGGGGCTTTCTCCACGGCGGCCTTGTACCCCATGACCAGCATGGTGTCCACCGCTTCGGCGTTGAAGCTGAGCATGTTGTAGCCACCCAGATCGGGATGGATGTGGATATCCACCTGCTCCACGTTCCGCTGATAGACAACATTGGAAAGGAGGTCCATGCTGGAGATGAAGACATCGGCCAGGTTCTGGATTTCATCGGCCGTCAGGTTGCCCTGGGCCAGGTTGACGCCGATGATGATATCGGCCCCCATCTGTTTGGCTATGTTCACCGGGAAATTGTTGCGCATGCCGCCGTCCACCAGCACCATGCCGCCCGTGCGGACGGGGGCGAAGAGGCCGGGAATGCTCATGGTGGAGCGCATGGCCAGGTTCACGGAGCCGTTTCTCCAGACCTTGGCCTTGCCGGAAGCCACATCCGTAGCCACGCAGGCGAAGGGAATGGGGAATTTGAAGAAATCCGTGGAATCCGAATACCCTACGGTGCGGCTGGTGATGATCTGATTCACATTCTGGCCGAAGACGAAGCCGGAGGGAAGGCTTCCTAAAAGATTGCCCCGGGCAATGTCCGCAAAGTTGCGGCGGTCTTTCTTGGCCTTGGCGCCCAAATCCAGCTGCCGGCTGCGGCCCTGGGCGAAGGGCGCGTCACCGGCCAGGTAATTCTTGTAATCCTCATCCGTATAATAGAAAGGGAAGGAGAGCATGTACTTCTCATTGTAGCGCCGGCGGGAATAGGGAATGTACTTCTGGTCCAGCTTGTCGCTCAGGGCCATGTCCCAGTTGATATGGCGGATCAGGCTGTCCAGATACCCGGCATCGTATCCAAGAGCGTACAGGGAACCCAGCAGGCCGCCGATACTGGTGCCCACCACCAGGTCCACAGGAATGTCGTATTCTTCCAGATACTTGAGTACGCCCACCGTGGCAGCACCCTTGGCACCGCCGCCGGAAAGCACCAGTCCCACGGTGGGACGCGTCTTGCGAATCTGCGCCATCCGCTGCCGGATTTCCCTGACGGCACGGGCATCCTGCGCGTCCAAACCGAAGGATGAATACTCATCCTCCTGGGCAAAGGAAGAAAGAGGCAGCAACAACAGCGTCAACAGGGTCAGGAATTTTTTCATGGCGTATTTTTATTTTCCGCATGCTTTCCGGCCAGAAGGCCGCAAGCCGCAAAAATGTCTTCTCCCCGGGAGGCACGGATGGTAGCCGTAATCCCTCCCGCATGGAGCCGGTCCCGGAAGGCTTCCATCACCCTGTCCGGCGCCGTGCCGTAAGGGAAATCCGGAATCTTGTGGAAACGGATCAGGTTCACCCGACATTCCAGGCCCTTCAGAAGCCTTAAAAGCTCGTCGGCATGGCGCGGGCTGTCGTTCCACCCTTCGAAAACCGTGTATTCAAAACTCACGCGGCGCTGGCCGGTGAAGTCGTATTGCCTGATAAGGCGCACCACTTCCGTGATGGACCAGGCCTTCTGCACGGGCATCATCTGCGCCCGTTCATCGGGGAAGGGATTGTGCAGGCTCACGGCCAGGTGGCAGCGGCTCTCATCCAGAAACAGTTTGAGCTTGGGAAGGACGCCTATCGTACTCAGGGTGATGCGTTTGGGACTCCAGGCCAGCCCCCAGGGGGCTGTAAGCACTTCGATGGCGCGTTTCACGTTCTCCCAGTTGTCCAACGGCTCTCCCATGCCCATGAACACGGCATTGGTGAGCTCCCCCGCTTCCTGAATGGCAAAGAACTGGTTCAGGATATCGGCCGCCGACAGATTCCCATGGAACCCCTGTCGGCCCGTCATGCAGAAGCGGCAGTTCATCTTGCAGCCCGCCTGGGAACTGACGCAGAGCGTCTTGCGGTCCTCATCGGGAATCATTACCGCCTCGATACCGGAACCTTCCCCGAAGGGAAAGAGGTATTTCCGGGTGCCGTCACGGGAGGTCTGGACATCCACGGGAGCCACTGCTCCCACCTCGTATTTTTCCATGAGCGCTTCCCGGCCGGCCTTGGAGAGATTGGTCATCTGCCGAATGTCCCCTGCCCGCTTCTGATACAGCCACTGGGCCATCTGCTTCCCCGCAAAGGCAGGTAGGCCGCAAGAGAGGGCGATCTCGGACAGTTCCGAAGGCGTTTTTCCCAAAAGGCGCTCTTTCATAGGCTACAGGATGTTCATGCTTTGTTCCCGGATTTTCTCCAGTTCGTCCTTCATGCGAACCACCAGCTGCTGGATGCCGGCATGGTTGGCCTTGGAACCAGTGGTATTGATTTCGCGGCCCATCTCCTGCAGGATGAAGCCCAGCTTCTTGCCGGGATAAGGCTCGGAATCAATTACTTCCATAAAGTATTTGCAGTGCTGGCGAAGGCGCACTTTCTCCTCGTTGATGTCGTACTTCTCCAAATAGAAAATCAGTTCCTGTTCAAAGCGCTCCGGATTGGGCTTGGCACCCAGTTCTTCCAGGGCCTTTCCCAGTTTCTCCCGGACGGCCGATATGCGCTCCCCCTCCAGGGCTTCCACCTGGTCATACAACCGGCCGATGAGCGCCACGCGGGAGGTGACATCCTTATAGAGAGCCTCTCCCTCCGTGGCACGGTAGGAGCAGAGCTGGTCCAGGGCGCTGTCCAAGGCGGCCGATACGGCGGGCCAGTCCTCCGGGGCAACCACATCTCCCTTGCGGGCATCCACTACATCCGGCAGGCGGAGTACGGCATTGGCCAGGATGCTCCCCACCCCCGGATCCTTGAGGAAGGTCTTGGTAAAGACCGTTTCCTCATCCAAGGCCTTCACGGCGCTCTTCCAATAGGAATGGAAGACCTCCGCATTGATGGTATGGGCGCTGTCCTGGGCGCCGGCCTCATAGGTGAGATACAGGTCTATGGTTCCCCGTACCAGGCGGTCTGCCAGACGCTTTCTCACCTCCAGCTCCTTCTCCTTGGGAAGGAGGCTGCTTTTGATATTGATATCGGCACTCTTGGAATTGAGCGTACGTACTTCGAGGGTGAGCTTCCCGCTTTTGAGCTGGGCATCGGCCTTGCCATAGCCGGTCATGGATTGAATCATAGCCTAAAGAATATTTCTGCAAAATTACTAAAAATCCTTGTAATATTTTAAGGAGTTTTCGTTATCTTTGTAGATGCGGTTCAGGATGCCCGCAACTATTAAAACTTATTATTCGTATGGCAAATCAAGCAGAAGGAACTGGAATCAACGCCGCCAAACTCAAGGCACTCCAGGCCACCATTGACAAGATTGAGAAAGACTACGGCAAGGGAACCATCATGAAACTGGGAGACCAGCCGGAATGGGACTCCGCCCAGGTTATCCCCAGCGGTTCCATCGCCCTGGACCACGCCCTGGGCATCGGCGGCTATCCCAAAGGAAGAATCATAGAAATCTACGGACCGGAGAGCTCCGGTAAAACCACCCTGGCCATCCACGCCATCGCGCAGGCCCAGAAAACCGGAGGCATTGCCGCCATCATAGACGCGGAACATGCCTTCGACCGCACCTATGCCAAAGCCTTGGGAGTAGATTTGGACACCCTCCTGATTTCCCAGCCGGACAACGGAGAGCAGGCCCTTGAAATTGCAGACAACCTCATCCGCAGCGGCGCCGTGGACATCGTGGTCATCGACTCCGTAGCCGCCCTCACTCCCCGCGCGGAGATAGAAGGAGAAATGGGAGACAACAAAGTGGGCCTGCAGGCCCGCCTGATGTCCCAGGCCCTCCGCAAACTCACGGCCAACATTTCCAAGACCAACACCTGCTGCATCTTCATCAACCAGCTGCGTGAGAAGATAGGCATCATGTTCGGCAACCCGGAAACCACCACCGGCGGCAACGCCCTCAAGTTCTACGCATCCGTGCGCCTGGACATCCGCCGCACCACCCAGATCAAAGACGGTGAGGAAGCCTTGGGCAACCACGTGAAAGTGAAGGTGGTCAAGAACAAGATGGCTCCGCCTTTCAAGAAGGCCGAATTCGACATCGTCTTCGGAGAAGGCATCTCCCGCAGCGGTGAAATCGTGGACCTGGGCGTAGAGATGAACATCATCCAGAAGTCCGGTTCCTGGTTCAGCTACAACGAGACCAAACTGGCCCAGGGCCGGGAAGCCGTCAAGAAACTCCTCCAGGACAACGAAGAACTGGCGCAGGAGATTGAGGCCAAGATTCGCGAGGCCCTCTCCAGCGTCCAGGACTAAAAGTAAGGAAATACGTTTTGCTTAAGCGTTGTCTTCGGACAGCGCTTTTTGGTAACACTCCCGGCACAGGGGCTCGTAAGTGTCTTTTTCTCCCAGTACCACCAGTTTCCTGGAGGCCGACAGACGGTGGGAATGATTGGCCAGGGCGCCGCAGTTCACGCAGATGGCATGGACCTTCTGCACATCTTCCGCAATGGCCATGAGCCCGGGCATGGGACCGAAGGGCTTGCCCAAGTAATCCGTATCCAGTCCGGCAATGATGACGCGGATGCCCCGGTTGGCCAGTTCCTGGCACACCTCAACAATGCTCTCATCAAAGAACTGGGCCTCGTCAATGCCCACCACCTCCACGTCGGGCTCTATCTGAAGCATGCGGGAAGGCGATTTGATGGGCGTACAGGAAATGCTGTGGGAATCATGGGAAACGACGTCCAGGTCTGAATAACGCTTGTCCACCGTGGGTTTGAACGTGGCAATTTTCTGTTTGGCGAACTGGGCCCTTTTGAGCCTTCTGATGAGTTCTTCCGTCTTTCCCGAGAACATGGAACCGCAAATTACTTCAATGCAGCCCGATTTTTTTGAATTTTCCAAAAACATTTCCGTATATTTGTTGTTGACTACAAATTTAGTCATTTATGGAGAAAAGTCAAACAGAATTGCTGCAAGAATTCCGGGAAGAAGTGGCCGCCCTCAAAGAGCGCATCAGCGCCCTGGAAGAAAAGATTTCCGCCATGGAGGCCCTTCCCGCAGAGGAAGAAGCGGAGGTGGATTTCACCGATATCGCCATTGGCATGGATGAGCCGGAACCCGTCATTCCCGGCCCCGACCGGGAATCTCCCGAGATGGCCGATCAGGTCGGCCATGACGAGACCGTCGGCCATGACGACACCAGCGGCCATGACGATACCATCGGGCTGCCGTGGAGGAAGGACAAACCGGGCTTGCAGGTGAAGAACATCCGCAGCGGCATCAGCCTGCTGGACCGGGCCCTTTTCATCGGCACGCTCTTCAAGGAAGATTTTGTCCTGTATGACCAAACCATCGCGGACCTCAACGCCATGTCCACCCTGGACGAGGCCGTAAGCTATATCCGGGAGCATTTCCCCTCCTGGAACCTCAAGAGCGACGTGGTGTACCACTTCATGATGAGCATCCGCAAGAAACTGGGGTAGTGGCCGGCATCCTTTATATCGTCCCCACCCCCGTGGGCAATCTGTCAGACATGACTTTCCGGGCCGTCGAAGTGCTCCGGGAGGCAGACCTCATCCTGGCGGAAGACACCCGCACCAGTTCCGTGCTCCTGAAGCACTATGACATCCACCGGCCCCTTCAGAGTCATCATAAATTCAACGAGCACCAGACGGTTCAGCTGGTGAAGGAGCGCATCCTCGCCGGCCTCAACGTGGCGCTCATCTCGGATGCCGGCACCCCGGGCATTTCAGACCCGGGCTTCCTGCTGGCCCATACCTGCGCCCAGGAGGGCATCGAAGTGCAAACCCTCCCCGGAGCCACCGCCTGCATCCCGGCCCTGGTTTCCAGCGGCCTCCCCTGCGACAAGTTTGCCTTCGAAGGCTTCCTGCCGCAGAAAAAAGGGCGTCAGACGCTGCTCAAAGCCCTCAGCGAGGAAACCCGCACCATGGTCTTCTATGAATCCCCCTACCGCTTAGTGAAGACGTTGGAACAGATGGCCGACGCCTTCGGCCCGGAGCGCCTCTGCTCCGTGGCCCGCGAAATCTCCAAGGTGCACGAAGAGCACCGTCGCGGAACGCTGCAGGAAGTGGCCGCCTGGTTCCGGGAGCACGAACCCAAAGGCGAGATTGTATTAGTTGTAGCCGGGGCCCATCCGGCGAAACCCGCTAAAGTCAGGCGTTTCAATGGAGGGGAAGAAGAAACAACAACCCACTAACAGCTTCGTTGCCGGCGCCATCGCCCTGCTGTTCCTGATTATCGGTTATGAAGCGGCCCTGTTCATGCACAGGGCGGCCGTCCTGCGGCTGGCTGCCAACAGGGACCGTCCGGATACGGTGTATGTGATGGTGCCTTCGTTGACGGAAACAGATTCTTCGCTTTCGCTCAGAATGACAAAAGAAAAGCTCAGAACGACAAAGAACGAGCGAAAAACGACAAAGAACGAGCGAAAAACGACAGAAGACGAGCGAAGAATGACAGAGGAGGGGACGGTCATTCGGAAGGAGGCGCCACGGGAGGAGGCCGTGGTGGAAGTAAGGGAGAAGGCTGCGCCCCGGAAGGTGGAGAACTTCCGTTTCAACCCCAATACCGTGAGCGTGGAAGACCTCTGTCGGCTGGGCTTCTCCCGCAAGCAGGCCCAGGCCATCGAGAATTACCGCCTCAAGGGCGGACGCTTCCCCCGCAAGAAAGACTTCGCCAAGAGCTTTGTGGTGGCGGATTCCGTCTATGCCCGCCTGGAGCCCTACATCGACATCCCGCTCATCGACCTCAACCGGGCCGACAGCGTGGAACTCCTGGCCCTGCCGGGCATCGGCCCCTATTTTTCCGGAAAAATTGTGCGCTACCGCGAAAAAATCAAAGGGTATACTTCCGTAGACCAGCTACTGGAAATATACCGCTTCGATCAGGAAAAACTGGACGGAATCCGGGACCTGGTTACCGTGTCACCTTGAATTCGCCCATGTAAGTGCCCATCCAGCCCACCTGTACGATGGGAACATCCTTGCCGTCCAGGTTTTTCACCTTCACGGCCTCTTCCAGGAAGGTATGGGAATGACCGCCCACGATGATGTCGATGTTCCGCGTGGCGGCCGCCAGGTCACTGTCCAAAAGGTCTCCGGGATTGTGCTCCACATAGCCGATATGTGTAAGGGCTATCACCAGGTCACACTGGGGACGGAGTTCGTCGGCATACTTCTGCACGGTGGGAACGGTGTCAAAGGCGGGAATGCGGTTGGCAATGTCGCCGGCCACCATGTCCTTGAGGCCGCACAGAACGCCGATGACGCCAATCTTGAGCCCGGCCTTCTGAACAATCGCATAAGGACGGATGTACTTCCCCGCCTCGAAGGGCGAGAAATCATAGTTGCAGCAAACCACCGGCATGTTCACGCCGGACAGCACCTGTCCCAGCCCCTCGATGCCGTTGTCGAACTCATGGTTTCCCAGCGTGATAACGTCATAGCCGATGGCATTCAGGACGCGGGTCTCCACCTTGCCGCCCAACTCGGAGAAATAGGACGTTCCCTGGCAGAAGTCTCCGGCATGCAGCAGGAGCACGTTCTCAGGACCGTCTGCCCGGCGGACGGAATCTATGTAGGCCGCCCGCTCCAAGGCGCCGCCCATGCCGGCATAATCTCCGAAACGGACAGGCTCCATGTGGCTGTGCGTATCATTCACATGCAGGATGGTGAGCTTGTGCACCTCCCGGGAACCCTGCCTGTAGCCAACGTAGACACAGAAACCCAGGGTGAGCACACCGGCCGCCATGAGGATATACTTGTAAATCTTTTCCATAGCCTACTCCTCCATGATGACGCGGCCGTCGGCCTTGGCCTCGATCAGCCGGCCTTCGGCCTCCAAGCGTTTCACATAATCCAGGATGGCCTCCTTGATGAGGACGTGCGAGAGGGTGACATTCTCTGCCAAAGCGCCCAAGTTGATCTTGTCTCCCCCGTCCAGGAGGAAATCAATGGAGACAACGTGATAGATGCGCTCCGGGTCGATGGGATTGCCGCCCACCAAGGCGCTCTCCAACTTGCCGCCCTTCACCTTCACCTCACAGCCGGAAACGGCCTGGAAGGCCTTGGTGCCGGAAAGCTGCTCCAGCAGTTCCAGAAGGGAGGAGCCCTTCATCTGCACATGGCAGAGGTAATTTTTGAAGGGAAACATGGAAGAGATGTCTTCCAAGGTGACGGGGCCCTCCGGCAGGGGCGTCCGGATGCCGCCGAAATTGGTAAGGGAGAAGTCCATGGGAACCCGAAAATAGCGGCTTCCGTAATCCCGGATGGCATCGGCCACAAAGTTGCCAAGCGGCAGGTCCGGCTGCGTGCGAAGGTTCATGTACATGCCTGCAGAATGCCCCACCACCTGCTTGAGGTGGCTCAGCTGTGGCTGTACGTCTATCAGTTCCTGCGCTACCTGGGCCACGGAGGATGTCTTCTCATAGCGGACGCCGGAGGGCGTCAGGTAGCCCTCGTCGTCAAAGGAGCCAAGGGATTCGGACAGATTCTCCGCCGTCACCGGCTTGGCGCCCGTCCTGTGGCCGTCCATGACCACGCGCTTCCAGCGCACCACCGGCCCCTTGTCCTGCATGGCCTGTACTCCGGCGAAGACGGCTCCCACCAGAATCAGCGCCCAGGCGAGGTACCAAAGGTTCTTGTTGTTATTTACTTTTGCTTGAGCCATTTCCAGAG
>CAJOMB010000016.1 GCA_905235615.1 uncultured Bacteroidales bacterium
CTGGCTGTTTTGCCTGCCCGTGAAGCTGTTTCAGGACGTGAGCTACTCCACAGTGGTGGAGAGCGCGGAAGGCGAGCTGCTGGGCGCCCGCATCGCGGCCGACGGCCAGTGGCGCTTCCCGCCCTGTGACACCGTTCCGGAGCGTTTTGCCACGGCCCTTATCCAGTTTGAGGACCGGCAGTTTTGGTGGCATCCGGGCGTGAACCCGGCGGCGCTGGGCCGGGCCCTGGTCCAGAACCTCAAGGCAGGGCATGTGGTGAGCGGCGGCAGCACCCTCACCATGCAGGTGATTCGCCTTTCCCGCGGCAAGGAGCGTACGCTCTGGCAGAAATGGATAGAAGCGGTGCAGGCCACCCGCTTGGAGCTCCGTTATTCCAAACGGCATATCCTGGCCCTCTATGCCGCACACGCACCTTTCGGGGGCAATGTGGTGGGCTTGGAGGCCGCCTCCTGGCGCTACTTCGGCCGACCTCCGGAGGAACTCTCCTGGGCCGAATCGGCCACCCTCGCGGTGCTGCCCAACGCTCCTTCCTCCCTGCATCCCGGAAAAGGGCGGGAGGAGCTGCTGGCCAAGCGGAACCGCCTGCTTCAGAGGCTGTTGGAGCACGGAGATATCTCGGCCGATACCTATGCCACGGCGGTGGAGGAGCCTCTTCCGGGTGCTCCCCTGCCCCTACCCTCCTGGGCCTGTCATTATGTGGAGAATGCGCCCGCCGGGCAGCGGACGCGCACCAGCCTCCATTTCCAGCTGCAAAAGGCGGTGGAGGCGGTGGCGGACCGACAGTCAGACAATTTGGCAGCCGAAGGCATCGCAGACCTGGCCGTGGTGGTGCTGGACAATGCCACCGGGCAGGTGGTGGCCTATGTGGGGAACGCCTCCCCGAAGCGCAAACGGCCGGGGGCCCAAGTGGATATTGCCCGCAGCCCCCGCTCTACCGGCAGCATCCTCAAACCCTTCCTCTACGAGGCCGCCCTGGCCGATGGCGTCATCCTTCCCCATACCCTGCTGCCGGACATTCCGGTGAACCTGGGCGGCTTTGCCCCGCAGAACTTTGACCGGCAGTTCTATGGCGCCGTTCCGGCCTCCGAGGCGCTCTCCCGCAGTCTCAACGTGCCGTCCGTGTTCCTGCTGCGCGCGTGCCCAAGTTCCACGCCCTGCTGCAGCGCTGCGGCCTCACCACCCTCACCCAGTCGCCGGAGCACTATGGCCTCTCCCTCATCCTGGGCGGTGCGGAGGCCCGCCTGGACGAAGTCACGGCGGCGTATGCCAGGACTTTCTGTCATTCTGAGCGCAGCGAAGAATCTCTCGCCACCTGGTACACCCTTCAGGCGCTTCAGGAGGTCAACCGGCCCGACCAGCTGGATTGGCGGCTCATCCGCTCCGTGCGCAAGGCCGCCTGGAAGACCGGCACCAGCTACGGTTTCCGCGACGCCTGGGCCGTGGGCATGACCCCGCGCTGGACCATCGGCGTCTGGGCCGGCAACGCCGACGGGCACGGGGTGCCGGGCCTTACCGGCGCCCGCACCGCCGGGCCGGTGCTCTTTGACATCCTCAATCTCCTGCCGGCCGACGAGGAGTGGTTTGAGATGCCCGAACAAGTCGGGCATGATGTCTTTGCAGACGTCTGCACGGCCTCCGGCATGCTGGCCACCGAAAACTGCCCGTCTCAGAGCCTGCCCATTCCGGCCGCCGGGATGGAGACCGCCCCCTGCCCCTACCACCGCAGCGGGGAGTTCATGCTGCCGCCGGCCATGGAATGGTACTACAAGCCCCATCATCCGGAGTACAGCGAAGCCCGCAAAACCCGGCTGGAAAAAACAGTGGAATTCATCTACCCCGCCTCCGGCACTACGCTCACCCTTCCCCGGCAGATGAGCGGCGAGGTGGAGGGCGCCGTGTTCCGCGTGGCGCACCACCGCTCCGACGCCACCCTCTGGTGGCACCTGGACCAGACCTATGTGGGAGAGACGCACTTCATCCATGAACTGCGCCTGGCCCCGGAGCCGGGAAAACATACCCTCACCGTGGTGGACGATGAGGGGAATGCCGCCGCCGTAGTGTTTTACGTGCAGGATTAGTCTTTTACCGTCATCTCCTCCGGTTTCAGGTCTTTGACACAGCGCACGGCCGGTGCATTCTGGGATTCCTGGAGCATGAAAACCTTCTGGTAGGAGACGCCCCAGCCGTAGCGGTCCTGGGTGCCGCGGTTGGGATTGTAGAACTCTCCGGCCGTTCCGAAGGACCAGTGGGTCCTTCCCGGGGCATTGATGCCGGTGCCGCCAAGATACGAGGTGATGTCCCCGCCGGGGATGAAGTCGTGCAGCACCGAAAGTTCGCGGACGTTGGGTATCCTGTAACCCGGAGGGCAGTAGGGATTGTCGGCGATGTTTGAATTCAGGTACTGGTTCAGGAGGTGTATCCTGTTGTTCCCGTTGAGCGGGGAGGGGAGTTTGCCCATGTCTACGGCCTCGTTCTTGGCGTGGAAGGTGAAGTAGGGATACAGGCAGGCCTGTTCCGAGAATTCGTCGTGGGGGGAAAGCTCCCGGTTGGTGTAGTATCTCAGGGAAGCCTCGTTGATACGGGAACAGTCAAACTCGTAATACACGTTTTCGTCAAAGTTTCCGGTGTATGGCTCTCCGAAGCGCAGGCGGTGGACAATCACGTAGTCCTCCGGTTCAACCGTAGGAGCGCTGTAGGTGATGTCGTTCCCGGTAGCGGGATCGTAGCCCAGGTTGCGCACACAGCGGGTGCTGAAGCGGTCCAGGCCGTTGCCGTAGTTGCGACTGTCGGAGGGGTTGCCGGCCGACAGGCACTCCTCTCCCCATATCACGTATGGATTGGAACTGCTGTTGGTGTCGTACTGGGTACTTGCTATCACGTGCTGCCGCCAGATGTATTTGTCGGTCTGCGCTCGCTCGTAGGCGTTTCTCTGGTATAGCCTGGCGTCCCCTTCAATTCCGTAACTGCCCATGAAAAGGCCTATCAGCTGGTAGTGGGAACCCATGTACCAGCGCACTTCGTCCAGGTCTATCACACCGTTACCGTTGTTGTCACGGTTACGTGACAGGCAGCTGTAACGGAGATACTGGTACTCGGGGAGCATCAAGGGCGTTTCGTTGTCGGCCTCCAGGTTGAGGTAGTTGCGCCAGTATGCCTTCTCCTCGGTTTCGTCCCCCAGATACTTCACGGTACCGTTGGGGTTGAGCATCTCCCATTCCATCAGGGTGTTGATGCGCCCGTTGCTGTGGCTCTTGTTGCCGCGGTCGCCGGAGCCGGATTTGTCGTAGTAGTGGATGTTGTTCTCCATCTCGTCGTCGGAGTGCTCGCATCCCCAGGCCGACAAGAGTCCGGGATTGTTGATGTTGTAGATGCTCTGGATGGACTTTTGCCTTATGGTGAAGGAGGATCCTATGATCTGGCTCTCTCCGTCGGCCGATGTCTGGGTGTCGGAGAGGATGTACATGTAGCGCATGGGCTGGTTCACGAAACTTTTCCACAAGTCCGGCTGAACCTCGCCGGTGATGGGGTTTCTCTCGTAATAGTATTCGTCAACAAAGGCCGTGACGGAAATCTTCGGACCGCCCTCGCTGTCAGGAGTGCTGTCAAAGTCGCTCAGGGCGGGGTCCTGGTCAAAGAGTGTCTTCTGTTTTTTCAGGTAATCCACAAGGCCGCTCACATACCGGGTTTTGTTCTTGTCGTCGTCGGACAAGGTTTCGTCCACCGGCTGGTATACCTGGCGGCGGTCCTCATAGTAGATGTTGTCCTGGTTCTTGGCATTCACCCGGAATGTCACCCAGCGGAAGTCCAGGCCGGCGTTGTTCTCGTAGCCGTTGGTGATTACCGGACCCGCTCCGGAGGGGTTGAAGGGCGTTTTTACGCGCCAGCTCACTTTTTCCGGATTGATGTTTTTCGCATGGAAGGTTACAACGTGGGAGCTGTAGTGGGCGTCGGAGGTGAAGATGTCCTCCAGGGCCACCGTGACCTGCCCGCTGGCTCCGGGCTCGTTTTCCAAGGAAGACTCGTCCTCCACCTCCACGCGGATGTCGTTCACATCATGCACGATGATGTCGTAGACATACCTGTGGTTGCGGAAAACATTGAAGTCTTCCCATTTGTCGTTACTGAAGTCCCCAAGGTGAATCACATACCGGACATCTCCGCTGAGCGTGGCGTCCGTCGTGGCCCCGAAATCGGCATTGTTCATGCGCACGCGGGCCGATATTATCACATAGGTAGAATATTTGTCGGGGTAGACGAAGTCTCCGTTGGAAACCCGCCCGGGGACTATGGTGGCGTTTTTTTCCTGAAGTTCCCTCATCCGATATTCAGAAGGGGACGGCATGGGGCTACGGAGGGGCTTGCGGTTTTCCAGCATGTAGAAGGAGAAGCCGTGGATGAACTTCCGGTACTGGTTGGTGCCGGAGTAGAAGTAATCCGTGACCTCCTCGGTTTCAAAATTGGTCTCCCCAAGGTCGAAGTAATCGTCGGGGGTAGCCCCGGAAGCGTCCTCTATGGCGGCCCTCTGGTCGGCATTGAGGTTCAGGTTCCCCGCATGGAAGGCGCCGTGCTCAAGGACATAGGCGGTCTTGGGAATGTTTATCACCTGCCAGTTCAGGGGCTCGAATTCCGCCACCTTGGATACCGCCTCCCCGGTTTCGGGATCCGTGGAAGGGTCCACGTACACCCTGAACTCTATTTTTGCATCTAAGCGCCGAAGCGGGAGTTCCCCCCATGAGGCATCAATGCCGGTATCCACGTTTTCCAGCTCTCCGCTCATGGGGAAATAGCCGCTGCGGGAAGTGATGAGCTGGTTGAGGGTGGCCTTCTGGGAATAAAGGTCGGAGTAAGTGCCCACCGTGGACAGCTGTTCCGGGGAGATGTTCACCATTTCGGCGTCGATGTTGGCGATGGCGGCCACCCGGCATCCGGGCTTGGAAATGGTGTGCAGGTGGATGGTTCCCCTTGTCACGAGTTCCCCGTCTTCTTCGGCGTTGTTGTTTACCTCCCACCAGTCTGCCAGGGTGGACGCCCCGGAGGACGACAGGTTCGTGTGGTCGAAATAGCGCCCGTAAATCTTGTTTCCGTCCCCGTCGAAGATAAAGACGTATATGTTGTAAACCCGGTTTTCGGCCGCCACGCCCTGCGTGGTCTTGGTGGCC
Source organism: uncultured Bacteroidales bacterium (assembly GCA_905235615.1). Taxonomy (GTDB): domain Bacteria; phylum Bacteroidota; class Bacteroidia; order Bacteroidales; family UBA932; genus Cryptobacteroides. Next base: position 5,161 of record CAJOMB010000016.1, read on the forward strand.
GTGACGGACAGTCCGGGAGTTTTGGGGCCGAAGTGCAGGGCGATGTCCACGGGACTGCCTTCCGGGACAGCTGTACCCTGTTCCGGCGCCGGTTCCCTTGTGCAGGAGTATGTCAAGCAGGCTGTGAGCAGCAGAAGCAGCAACTTTTTCATCGGCGAACCTCTCCTCTATTTGAAAACGTGTGATGAATGATGGCCCTCGGTCCAGTAGGCGTTGTCCACGAAGAAGTTGAACTGATGCTCGCTCTCCTCATAGTAGACGTTCATGACAATGTTCAGCTCCTGGTTGCGGAGCATGTGCGTAAGCTCCGTCACCCGGGCGGTCTGGTTGTCTATCAGGCGCAGGGTGGCCCCCGCCGACTCAACCTCGTATACGGCCCACTGGAAATTGCCTTCCGTGAGGTATTCGGTCTTCGAACTCTGGTCGTTGTATCCCGGACTGGTGTCGCCGCCGTTTGCGCGGAGATAGTCCCTGTGGTTCCAGGTGTCCGTCCTGAAGCGGAAAAGGAAGCCGTCGAAATCGGCCGATATGGGATAGTTGGAAGATGTGGGAAGGCCCCCTTCCTCCACGTAGGCCCGGTCGATGTTGTTGCCTCTTAAGATGTTCCTGGTTCCGTTTACCAGGGTGTATATGCCGATGCCTTCAGTGTTGAGGCCGGTTTTGGTGAGCGTGAAAATATAGTAGTTCCGTATGGACTGGTCGTCAAGGATGTCCGTTGCCGCAGCCAGGTAATTGGCCTCCGAGTTATAGGTGGCGCTCTTCTTCAAGTTGGAGTTTCCGTTTACGCCGAAGAAGCCGCCGTTTCGGGTGTTCGGCGCCACCAGCATCACCCTTTTGGCATCTCCCACTTCCATGGCAAGGACATCGGAAGGCTTCAGGAGATGGGGCTTCATCTGGGAGAGTATCTGTGTGGACTTGCCGCCCCCTTCAAGCTCCATCTCCACAGTGGCGAACATGCGGTATTCCTCTCCGGAAGAGCCCTCGTAAAGGAGGCGGCTGTAAACCGGCATACGGCTGCCGTGAGTGGCGGTGACGGGCTGGGATTTGTCGTAGTCGGGAAGGGGGCCGAAGGAGGCGCCCTCCGGAACCAAGGGCCTCCCGGAAGCGTCCCGGTGGCCGAAAAGGAAGGAGCAGGACGGGTTGAAGTTGCTGAAAGACAGGTCCTTGAGGGTTACGTTAAAGCCGGTGTGGTTATCCAGATACACGTTGAGGCGTACCACCGGCCGCAGAAGGTCCACGTGGCCGATGTTCCTGAAGGAACCTACGGATACCACCGAATGGCCGGTAAGGAGCATGGCCCGTTCCGGATACTCCGGTACGGCCCCCGGCGTCAGGGTAGCCAGTGTCCTGTCTTCATCCAGCATTGCCCCGCCGGTCTCCCGGTTGCCGACCAGCACCTTTTCAATATCCGCTATCGTCCGCCCGGCAACCTGCCAGTCCGTATGATCTATGTTTGCGTAGGCGTAAACGTGATAGGTGCCCACTTTCAGGTCCTCGAAGTTCACGTCGGTCTCCTGCTCGGGGGTGCCGTATTCCTCGTAACGAAGATCTATCACCTGCCGGGCCTCGTTGGTGATGACAACCAAAACGTTGTTATAGAAATAGCCGTCACGTGCATCTATGGCCTTGGTGGAATAAGCCTCAGGCGCAAGCTTCACGGTAAGCTGCCCGGTCTGTACCTGCTCCTGCCAGCCCGCAGGGGTTTCCCGCGAGACGCAGGACAGCGCCGCGGACAGGACCAGCATGGATATGAGACCGCGTATCTTCATTCCCTAGAACACGATGTCGTCTACATACACGTAATACTTGTCCCAGTCGGTGACGGAGACCGTCACGTACTCTTCACCGGGCTGAATCATGATATAGTAGGTATATACCTTTCCGGGTTCCCAAACGATTTTATTGTCTTCGCTGTCCCTGAGGGGTAGCGCCAGGCTTGTAAAGACGGGGGAAGAAGAACTGTAAGCCAGGCTCAGGTTGCCTTCTCCGTCGTCCACATACTGCTCCACGTCCACGCTGAAGCGTATGGCGGGCGTAAAACCGTCATCCACGTCAAGTTCCTGCGGCACAACGAAGTACCAGTTCTTCCAGCCGGGGTGATCAAGGCTTTTGAAATCGTCCCAGTTGTCGGGAACGTCTATCCGCTCCTCCTCCGTGGCCGCGCTCCAGCCGATGGCCGACGCGGAACGGAATTCGGCCGTCTGCCAGGAGTTGATGTCTATGATGTCGCCCTCGTATATCAGCGTTCCCACGGTCTTCAGGTACTGGAACTCGCAGCTTCTGAGGTAATAGTGGCGAAGGTTGTCCTCGCTGCCCTTGGAGAAAAGCACCCGCACGGCCGCACAGGCATGTGAGAATGCGAAGTGTACGGGAGAAGTGTCGTCGGAGCTCCTGAGGTCCCTGTAGGAACTGGCCACCAGGAGGTCGTAATTGTCGGACTTCATGAAGTACGAGGTCACTATCCTGGCGCCGTAGGAGCCGTATTCGGTGTTTACGGAATAGGGGAACACGGCGCAAAAGTGGTACTGCCCGCCCTGTCTCCAGTACTTGTGGTTGTCATAATCCCAGACGTAACGGGGGCTTGCGCCCTCCCCGTTGTCGGTGCAGCTTACGGGGAGCTTGTTGAAGACGTCCACTTCCTCTGCGCCGGAGGCGGGCGGAGTCCAGGTGGCGAAGACGCCTATCACGTTGCCATCGGCGTTGAGGTATTCCTGGGAAGTGGGCGGCGTATCCGTGAACGAAGCCTTGGAGACGGCCGAAATCTCCGGCAGGGAGGCCGAAAAGAGAATGGAAGCGCCGCCGCCGTCCATGCCTTCTTTGCGGCAGGCACAAAGGCACGCCGCCAGAAATATCAGGCTGTATGACAGACTTCCTGTTCTCATTCTCCAAGGTTAAAGTCTCCTCCCTGTTCCCAGTCGGTCCAGGAAACCGTGAAATGAATCTTGTCGCGGGTGAAGTAGAGGTAGGCCAGCCAGCTGTGACCCCTGGAGAAGCCTCCCGGGGCTGACATGCTGAAGGAATGCGTGCGCTGCTCGCCGTTAATGGTATATACCACCCTGCCGCTGAGGGGCTTGTCGGTTTCACGGAAGTAGGCCACCCCGGCGTCCGTGAGATGCCCAGCCTCAATGCCGGCCTGTATCCTGGTCTGGTACTCGTCATACGTCTCAGCCCCGGAAACAAAGGCGTAGTCCTGAGGCGAAGGATTCAGCGCCACGCTGCCGGGAATCGGATAGAGAATCCGGGGCTGGAGGTAGTCGACGGCATCCGTTCCGCTCTTGAAGAGGCTGAAGTCGTTCCCCGTCGTGTTGAAGATATACTCCTTCGCACCTATCATTCCGCCGTCCAGGGAGAGCTCATCTATGGAAAAATCCAGCACGGGACCGGCCAGGTCGGTGAGCTGGCTCACCACAAAGCGGAACTTGGACACCAGCCTTTTTGCCGTCACGGTCTGGACGGAGAGCGTGGGGTAGTTTCCCCGCATCGGCAAGTGTTTCCCCACCGCACTGAACGGGAGGCCATTTGACGGCACCGTAGTCTGGAGGGGACGGCCGTCGGAGGAGACGCCGTAGTAATTCCCTTCCAGGAGGGCGGCGTCAAGGGTTGCCCTTGTGGTGTTTGCGTTAAATCCGCCTCTGTTGATATTGGGCCCGTTGGCAAGCACGTATACGTCCAGGTCCGGCTTCGCATGCGCAATGTCGGCGGGGATTCTCAGGAAATAGCGGTCTTCATAGGCCGTAAGCCTGTGGGCATTATTTTGGTAGGGAGAAATATAGCCCAGAAGGTAGCCCGCAGGCCGGGCGTCGTCAAAGCCTTCGCTCAGGAACACCCATATCCTGAGGTCATAGATGGTGGATTCGGCCGCCGTGCCCGCGACTTCGGCCTTGGTTTCGGCCTCCGGGAAGCGCACGTAGATGCCAAGGTCCACCATCTCTTCTTCGACGGGCAGCCACTGCTCCCTCCGGCAGGAGAGGACGGCGGCCGATGCCATCAGCAAAAGCAGTATGCGTCTTGACAGCCTCATGGAACCTGGATGATTACGGGGTCTTCGGTCATATCCCAGGTCATCCGGGCGTCCACGCCTATCGTAACCTGGGTTTCCCGGATGTCCGGGAGGATGGCGTAGGCATTGCAGAAGCTGCTGACGGACACGTTTACCGTGGTGATGCGGTCCTGGGTGAATACCCGGGACGCTCCCTCCGGGAGGGCCAGCACTCCCACAAGGTAGAAATGCGTGCCCTTCAATATCTCGCAGCCTTCCGTACCGTAGAGGGTATTGCCGCTGTCATTGAGGAATTCCAGGGCAAAATGCACGTCCTTCCCCTCCTGTGACTGGAGAAGGAGCAGGGAGATGGTCTCGGAGTCCCGGCTTGCGCTCAGGTAAGCCCTGGGAGATGTGCCGGAATAGACGTCGGAGTCGTAAACCAGGTATTCGGTCTCGGTTCCGCTTATGATGGGGTTGAAGGCGTAGTCCACGGCTTTCTGTCCGGCCACCACAATTCCCGTGAGGGGGAACTTGTCATTGTCCACGGCAACGTTGGAGGAGCTGTTCTGGGACAGGGAAGCGGCGCTTGTCTTCCTGATGGCCAGGTCCAGGCGGGATACGCCGAACTGCATGGGGTTTGTGACGGCGGCGGCCTTGGAATCGAGGTTCACGGCTCTTTCCGTGTAGAAGCTGAGGATGCTGGCCCAGTCTCCGGTGGTGGACTTGTACTGCTCCGTGACCGTTTCGTCGGCAGAGATGGACAGGGGGCTGTTCGCCGTGTAGAAAAGGGACGGAGGATACACGAAGTGGCGTTCGTCGGCCATGTATATGCCTATCTTGTCTCTCTCGCCGGTGTCCTTGTTGTCCAGTATCTTCTCGAACTGCTTTGAGCCTTCCTGGTACTGCAGGGCGTAGGCTCCGTAAGGTATGCCGAAGGAGTCGGGGTTCTTGGCGGCGAGCTTCACGGTGGTGCCGGAGATGGTCATGGTGCCGTTGTTCCTGTAAGTCTGGAACTTGTTGTAGATGTCCGTGGCAAGCTCCCATACGTAATAGAAGGTACCGTCATGGTAGTCCAGGCTGAGGTCCTTGTCCCTGAGGGTGTTTACCGCGGCATACAGTTCCGACAGCTTGATGTCCAGCACTTCATGGCCTCCTGACATCACTTTCCCGTAGTTGGAGAATTTGTGGAAAGCCTCTTCCATGGCGGGGTGAAAGTTGTAGGTTGAGGGGTCGTCGAACCATGCCCTTACGGAGGCTCCCGTCTTGCTTACGTTTGTCTTGACAAGGTTGTTGAGGATGCCCCGGAGGTTGTTTCTCCAGGAGTCGAACTGGGCGTATTTCTTGTACGCGTTGAGGTAGGGCTCTGGGGTAAAGGTGATGTCGGAGGCGGTTTCCACCTCGTCGATGGGGGTCATGCGAAGACGCCCGTTGCGTTTTTTGAAGGCAAGGGAGTCGTCTCCGGCCGTGGCCACCATCTGGTCTATGGCTTTGCCGTACACCAGGCAGGCGTCCGTCCCCTCCCGCATGTACACCCACTTGTAAAGGCGTGCGTTGCTGCCGTACACCAGTCCGTGATAGTCTCCGCCGCCGGCGTCCTCCCCAAAACTGCTTTCGATGCCCGGAAGAATCAGGTAGGGGCCGTGAATGGCGCCCGGGCCCTGTACCGGGGCTCCGCCCGTTACGAACGGGGCCAGGACAAGGTAGTCTATTCCGCGGAAGGATTCCTTCTGGACTACACTTCCCGTCATTTTTGTCACCGGCGCCCCTTCCGACACGGACACGGCCAGGGGGAGCGGGACCTCACGGCCCGTTTCCGGGACAAAACTCCCTTCCTTGGCGCAGGACAGAGCCAGCGCCAGGGAAGTGAGTGAAAGTATTTCCAGGCCCCTCTTCAATGCGCTACAGGGTTACGTCAAACTCAAGTCCGCTCTCCCATTGGAGGTCTACGGAAAGGCCCAGGGACATCTGGGAAGACCGCAGGTCAGGAACGGAATAGTAGGCATTCTTGAGGGAGGTCTGTCCGATGTGGAAGGTGGCACTGGTCATGAAATCCTGGATGAATACGCGGGGAATATTCCTGGACAGGCCGTTGTCACCAAGCGGCGGAACCTGATGGTCCGTGGGCCAAGTGATTGTTGTGTTGCTTTCCCCAGGCTTTAGCTCGGCCACCAGATAGAAAACGCTGCCTCTCTTGATGAGGTTGTCACGTCCCCAGAAGGCATCTCCCCCGTTTTCAAACTCCAGCGCGATGTAGACACTGTTCTGGGCGTTGTCGGCCTCAGAAGAATTGTAATTGTCATAGACCAGGGTGTAATTGTCCATTTCGGATGGGGTGGGGACCGTAGGTGACACCACTTTGTCGTCATAGATAACGCCGTCAAAAAAGGACAGGTCATTGTCTGCGGCCGGGGTTTGGGCAGCGGTATAATACCTTGTGAACTGCCAGTTCATGCGGGGGTTTACGCCTCCCACAAGGACGCCGCGGAGTTGAATGTTGGCGTCAGTCAAGGATATTTGGCGGTCTTCCTCCGCGTTGCCTGTCATGGCCTTGCGGTTGTCAAGGAGACAATTGTTTGCTATAGCGTCATCGCCCCACGCAACGGTGGTCTTGAGCATGGCCACGCCGTAATTGATGTTGTCGGCGACGGCCACTCCGCGGGTGCCGGAGACCACGGTGCCGGGATAAGTCCAGTCAGAGGACCACGTACCCGACGACCAGTTGGAGGTTCCGTTGGGATAGTCGGCAACCGAGACTTCGTTCTTGGAAGTGGTGCGGATGGGGCTGTTCACATAATACCAGAGTTCGGCCGGATACAGGTATTTACGGGGCTCGAATTCATTCATGTGGGGATTCACCAAAGGCTTGTTGGGATGGAGGTAGTAGAATTCGTCCTTGGTATAGTAGTCGTTGCCTTCTCCTTCATAATGGAAACCGAGCTGGGCGGCGCCTTCGGGAATGCCGAAATCTCCGTAGGGATAGTTGTTCAAATCCTGCGCTCCCACAAAACCTTTATCGGGATCATTCCATTCATCGAAGGAAAACTGTCCCTCGATTGTGGAGTTATGGAGGTATTTCCCGTCGCTTTCCGATATATAATTATTGGCGACAGCGATAATTTTCAATGCAAGACGCTTGGCGTTGGCTTCATCTTTATCTCTAGGGTCGGATTCGGAAGAGGCTTTGATTACCCTGTACATGTCTATGATCATCCCCTTGACGGCGTTGGATGAACCGGCGCGGTATTCACGTTCTTTTATATACGTGAAATCAAAATAGCATTTTCCCAGCACTTCCCCAAGACCGGAGAGGGTGATATTCTGATTAGGGTAGCGGCTGGATGTCCCAAGTTTGTTGTACTCATACTGGTGTCCGAGGTCAGACCACTTCAAGGCAGGCAGACCCGTATAGCCATCTACCTCTACGTCTGTTTCCGGGATGGAAGAGTCCAGGATACGGTTGATGACGGCAATCATAAGACGCGCCGTGGCGTCATACTGGTTTACGATCTCCGGGGTTGCAAGGAAATTCTTGGCGGCGATGACGGTCTCTGACGGCGTCATGGAAATGGTGGTAACATTGTCGGCGGTGGCGCCAAAGATTTTGTCATTCGCCATGCCGGTTGCCGCCTTGGGGGCCCTTCCGTACATCAGGACGGACTTGGTGCCCACCGGGATTGTGAGCTGGAGGACACGGCGGGAGTCCGATTCGGCATTGTTGCCGTTATTAATGGAATTTTCGGCATATAAGGTGCCCAGGTCAAAGGTCTTGGCCGTACCATCGGCAGGGGCTACGGTTGAAAGAACGCGGGGGTTTGCTGCGGGCGTCCCGGTGGTGTAGGCAAAGAGCTTCGCGTCCCTGATGCCGCGGAAATTTGCGGTCTGGACCGTTGTACCGGCCTGTTTTGTGGCGCCGGTGTTCGTGGCCACATTCAGCACGAAATTGGTGGTGACCTCCTTCACACCGCTTTCAGGGGTGTCGGGAGCGGCCTGCTCCCTCTGGCAGGCTGCGGCGGCGAGTATCATGATACCCGCGAGAGCCGGTTGAAATACTTTTTTCATGTTACAAGAAATATTTATAATCATTCATTCCTTAAAAATCCACCACCCACGAGGCTCCTTCGCTCCAGTTCAGGGTGACGCTGGCGCCTACGTAGGACTCGCGGGGAACCACGGAGCCGTCGGCCTCCATCTTGGAGCGTATGAGCTTGAAGCCGCCGGCTTCAAGGGGAACAGTCACGCCCAGAACGGTCCGGGTCACGGAGCCGTCCTGGCAGGTGGCGTATATGGTGTAGTCCCAAAGGGGGGCGTCGGCCTTGGTGTCCGGGTCCCGGGAGGGGAGATTCACGGCGCAGTAGCTTGCAAAGCGGCCGTCATCCACTTTTACTTCATCGGCCTCTACACTGTAGTTCACGGAACGCACGTAAGTGCTGTCGCAAATGCGGAATCCGTTGGCAAAACCGGAAGCATATACTTTTATGTCACGCACGCCGCTGCCAAGGGTGTCCAGGGCCAGGGCGCTGGCGCAGTTGACCATATACATCTCAACTTCAAACTGCCGGTTCTCCCCTTCCTTTATGTCCATGGGGAGGCGGGCGCTGAAAATGCCGGTATTCTGGGACTTGATGATGTTCTTTGAGCCGTCCTTGACGGCCTCGGCCGATATCTCCAGCGTGGAGGTGTGGCTCCGGAGGCTGTCCTTCAGCTCCATGTCCAGGCCTTCTCCGGGAGCGGTGCGCCTGATGTTGGCAAGGGCCAGGTGCATGTAGCGCCTCACCGGGATATACAAGGTGTAGCTGTGCTGGGAGGCGTCCATCTCATGGGTTTCGTTGTGAAGCAGATCATTGTCTCCGGAGACGTCGTAGAAGGAAAGGTTGACGTCCCGGGCGTAGTCCGTGAACATGGCGGAGAGGTGGGCCTGAAGCGCGGAAGCGACGGCCGACAGCTCCGTCTGCGTGGAAATCTGGGTCTGGAGCTCCGTGGTGAGGGTTATGGAGAGGCTGAGCCGATAATCGAGGACGTGGTCGGACTCGCAGTCCCGCATGTCTTCGTCAATGAGGCTGCAGCCGGTGAGGACTGCAAGAAGGGCGTACCGCAAAGGTATGAGATGCTTCTTACTCATGCAAAAGTTCCTGCCAGGCCTCATACTCCTTGCGGGCGGGGCCGTATGTTTCAATTCCTTTCAGGTTCTGGGCCGCAGCCTCGGAGCCTTCAAGCGCCGCTTTTTGCAGCAGGCCGACGGCCTCTTTCCCCGCCGCCTCGTCCTTGTTGTCCAGGGCGGTGAAATAAAGGGCCACGCCATAGGCGTTCGCCGCCTCGGGATTCTTTTGCACAAGGGCCATCACCGCCTCATCGGCCTGAATCTCCTTCACGGCCCTGTGATACTTCTTGGCGCCGATGAGCGAGTAGATGAGGGCGTTGAGCTTCCGGGTAGCCGCATCCGGCTTATTGCTGTAATACACCCGGATGTAGCCGGCGTTGCGCTGGTCTTCCAGGAGGGTGTTCACCACTTTCTGATACAAGGCCGGCCTGGAGCGGAGCTGCTGCTCCCGCACGTCGGCATTCTTCTCGTTGTACACCAGGTTCAGCAGCCAGGCCACTTCTTCCTTGTTGAACGCGTCCCCGCCATCCGGAATGGCCTCCAGCTGGTCTTTGAACCAGTCCCAGGCCTCTCCCTTGCCAATGGTCTCAAAGAACTTGCGGCTCACGAAGGTGCGGGCGTTCAGGTAATCGGCCACGACCCGGGCACGCTGCACGGACAGGGTGTCGTTCTGCGGCTGAGGCCCCTCGATGGATGCAAGGCCCACGATGGACACCAGCAGTTCGTCCGTGCTTTCGTCGTCACGGATAATCTCAATGGCGTTTTGCAGTTCGGCGAGCACCTTGCCATTGTTGGCGTATGCCTGGTCCAACCGGGCGTCGCTCACAGGGAAAACCACATATTGGATGCTGTCTTTTCCGGGACGCGTAAGGTAATCCAGGGGCCGATATTTCTCAATGGGAATCACCCAGGGCTTCTGCGACGCCAGACGGTCTCCGGCGCTCTGGGGGCCGGCCGCCTCCTTGAGGTGCACGACAAAGGCCACGGGGGCGGTGAGAACGGTCAGGGTATCGCGTCCGCCCACCATTACGTCCGGCCGGGGGCGTTTGTCCCTGGCAACGGGATTCCAAGCAAGGTTCACGCCCAGCTTGGGAACCACGGCAGGCTTCCGTACCTCCCCGGTCTTGGAACCGCAGTGCGCACAGTCATAGCGGTCATAGGCGGCCAGGCCCATGGCGGCGCCTGCCTCTATCTCTATGCGCCAGTGCTGCCAGGGCCACCAGGCCCAACCGGCAAAGAGGCCGCCGGCCCAGTAGGAGCCCTGCAGGCGGTTATTCTCCGCCTCCGGATACATGTGGAAGGGAGTGGGGACATCGCCCACGTTGAAGTGGGTATAGATAAAGTCCGCCCCCAAGAAGGCTCCCTTGAACACTTCGTTGAAATAGTACCGGCCTTCCGGGGCCACCAGGAAGTGGCGCCAATGGGTGGTGTTGTTTACATTGTCGTTGTCCCAGGCCAGGAAGCGCGGCCAGCTCTTGAAGCCTCCGTTCACCCCCACGGAGAAGTGATCTCCAACCTGGAACTCCAGCCCTGCATTCACCGTGCCGCTTGCGTCATATAGTAAATTATTGCGTACAGATATTTCCTGGGCTGCCGCCCTGAAGGGCAATAGTCCAAGCATCACTGCACCAACAAAGCAAAATGCAAGTATTTTCAAGCATTTTACCATTCTCGTTTTCTCTATACCGATACAAAAGTATATCCTATTCTCCTAAAAAACAAACAAGAAGGTAAAAAAAAACAGGGGGGGGTAAAAAACTACTTTTCCAGCAGTAATTTCAGAATCTTCTGGGCCACCTGCTCGTTGCCCTGAACGCCCATAAAGTCCTGGGCGTGTGGGCCGTAGGCGAAGATGGGAACGGGGATGGCGGTGTGCCAGTCG
>CAJOMB010000017.1 GCA_905235615.1 uncultured Bacteroidales bacterium
GTGAGCTCCTCCTTTTTATAGGGCTGTTCCAGCGTCACATATTCCAGAATGCCGGCGGCGGGGTATCGGCCTGCCAGCATCCCCTGAAGGGCGTCATAGTCTGCCACGGCCCAGAGGGCATACTCCGCGTCGGAGGCGATGAACGGCTTCAGGGCCCCGCTCATGTAATGGTCCACGCCCCTGTAAAGGGCCGGATGATGCCCTCCCAGCTGGTCCAAACGGGCCTTCACGTAGGCCTTGAGCGCATCCGGGGAAGCCCCATCCCACTCCTTCATCCAAAGGAAGGTGATGAGCGGGGAATCGAAGCGGGCTACATCGGCCTTGAGGCCCTGGAGCAGCTCCGGACGCTTTTTCCAGTCCCGTCGCTGGACCGTATAGACATATTGCGTGGCCGCGTCGTAGAAATCTACGGGCAGTTTCCGGCGTGCAGCCTCCGTCTTGATCTTCGAGAGAATCTCCGCCTCCTTCTGGGGCCGGTCTTCGGAATGGGCCTGCTCGTACTGGAGCCACAACTGCGTGAGCTCGTGACCGTCAGGCATGGCGGCAAGATGGAAGATGCCGGCCAGGAAGGCCAGCAAGGTGGATATCAGAAAGCGTCTCATAAAAGAGGGTCATTTCAAGAACTATGCCTTGGGAAATAAAGGCAAGGCTTCCGCCACCACAAAGGCACTTCCGCCGACATAGATGAGCGGCGGCACCTCCTGTGGGGCCGATGCACTGCGGCTCAGCTGCGTAGAGAGCCCCTGCGAGAGCTGGATGGCCATCTGAACGGCCTCCCGTACGCTGACGGAAAGGAAGGCGCGGGCCGGGAGCCCCTGCTCCTGCCGATACGCTTTGAAGCGCCGCAGCAGCTCCGCCGCCGGAAGGGCCCGCGGCGTTCCGGGCGCCGTAAAGATATAGGTGGCATCCACGGGCATCAGCGGCAGGATGGCGTCCAGGTCCTTGTCGGCCATAATGCCGTACACGATGATGAGGGAAGAGAACTGGCCGCTTTCCACGTCCCTTTTCAAGCGGGCGAAGTTGTAAGCCAGCGCCTGGGCGTTATGGCCGATATCCGCCACCACGTAGGGCTGGGCGCTCAGGCGCTCCCATCGGCCCCTCAGGCCGGTCCGGCGGGCGGTATGGGTGATGCCGTCTGTCACGGCCTCCGCGTCCTGAAGGCCCTCGAAGCGGCTTTTGAGCAGGTCGATGGCCGTAAGGACGGTGCGAAGGTTCTTTTTCTGGACATCGGCCGGAAGGTCCATCTCCTTCAAAATGGCCTGATGCCGGCCCCAAAGGGAAGGAAAACTTTCACTGGCGTAGTGAAGGGGGCAGCGTCCCTGGGCCTTTTTCTCGAAGACGGGGGCCGTTTCCGGGTCCTTCTCCCCTACCACCGCGGGGACATCGGCCTTGAAAATACCGGCCTTTTCCGCCGCAATCTGCTCCCGCGTATCCCCCAGCAGGGCCATGTGATCCAGGCCGATGGACGTGACCACGCAGAGCTCCGGCCGCTCCAGGATGTTGGTGGAGTCCAGCCGGCCACCCAGGCCCGTCTCGATAACGGCCACATCCACCTTTTCATCGACAAACCACTTGAAAGCCAGGCCGGTAGTAATTTCAAAGAAGGAAAGGTCGTGCTCCTCTATCCAGGGCAGCCACTGCGTGAGGAAAGAAAAGACGTAGTCCTTGGGAATCATCTCCCCTCCTGTTTTGATGCGCTCCCGGAAATCTGTCAGGTGCGGCGAGGTAAAGAGCCCCGCCCTGTACCCGCAGGCACCAAAGGCCGATGCCAGCATACTGGCCACCGAGCCCTTGCCGTTGGTTCCGGCAATGTGGATGGTTTTCAGCGCTTGGGAGGGGAATCCCAGGGCCTCGTCAAAGGCCCGCATGTGCTCCAGGCCGGGCTTGTAGCTGCCTGGAGTGAAGCCGCTCCCCTGTACGGAGGGGAAACGCTTGAAAATGAATCCGATAAGCGCCTCGTAGTCCATGCTTACAGCAGCTTGGCCGCCACTTCAGAAAGCTCTGAACGTTCTCCCTTGCGCAGGAAAACATGCTCGAAGAGGGCCTGCCCGCGCATCTTTTCACCTAAGTGCGTGAGGCCGTTGGACCACTGGTCCAGGTACGGCTGGTCAATCTGGAAGATATCTCCGGTGAACACCATCTTGGTGCCTTCTCCGCTGCGGGTGATGATGGTCTTCACCTCGTGCGGCGTGAGGTTCTGCGCCTCGTCGATGATGAAATACACTTTGCCCAAGGAACGCCCGCGGATATAGGCCAGCGGAGAAATGAGAAGTTTCTCTTCCCGCACCATGGCGTCCAGTTTCTGGGCCTGCTTGCTGCCGGGCTTGTAGCAGTGCTTGATGACCTCCAGGTTGTCCATGAGAGGCAGGATGTAGGGACTCATCTTGGTCTTCTGGTCTCCGGGGAGGTAGCCGATATCCTGGCCGCCCAGTACCACGGTGGGCCGGGAAAGGATAATCTGGTCGTAGTCGTCGGCCTGTTCCAGGGCGGCCGCCAGGGCGATGAGCGTCTTGCCCGTGCCGGCGCCTCCCGTGAGGGACACCAAGGGAATCTTGGGATTGAGGCAGGCGTCCAGGGCAAACTTCTGCTCATCGTTGCGGGGACGGATGCCGGCGGCCGCCTGGGTACGCACCAGGGCAATGACCCCGCGCGAGGCATCGTATCGGCCACAAACCGTCTCCCCTCCGAAGAGGAACTTGTACAGCTGGTTGGGACGGGGCTCCTTCTCGGAGACCTCCTTCCAGGAAATGCAGTTGTCCTGCCCGTAGGCCAGGCGCTGGGTGGCTTCGGAGGAGGCTTCCACCGTAATCACTTCCTGCTCCAGGCTCACCATCACCTCGTCGTCCACGCGGTCTTTCAGGTAGTCCTGGGCTTCCATGCCCACGGCCTTGGCCTTCAGGCGCAGGTTAATATCCTTGGTGACCAGGGCCACGAAGCGCTCCGGGTTATGGTCCCGCACCCACATGGCGGTGGAGAGGATGCGGTGGTCCTGGGTGTCGTCCTTGAAAAGATCCTGGAATTTGGGAGCGAAGGGATGGTTGGGTTCCAGTTTGATGAAACCCAGGCGTTTTCCCAACGGGAAACCCCGCTGGCCGTTGGGTTTGCGGTCCATCAGCTGGTTCATTTCCCGCATGAAGGCGCGGGCGTTGAAGCTGAGGGCGTCATTGCCCTTCTTGAACTTGTCCAGTTCCTCCACCACAGCCATGGGAACCACAATGTCGTTGTCCTGAAACTGCCGGATGGCGCTGTGGTCGTGCAGGACAATGTTGGTGTCTAAAACGAAAATCTTGGCCATATCAGTCTTCTCCTTCCAGTGTATTAAGCAGTGATTCAAGTATTTGCGGTATTTCAATGCGGGAACGCAGGTTCACCTCTCCCTTTCCGGGAACGGGATGGCCGATGGGAAAGTACACCACATCCTGAAGGATGAACTCCGCATCCACGTAGTCGTAATCTTCGTCCGTTATCTGCACCAGCACGCCGGGCACCTCCGAAAACAGCACCCGCACGGGGAGTTCCCCGCCATAGGCCTTGGATATCTCGGAGATGGATACATCGGCCCCGGTGCCTCCGGCAGCCATGGCCCTGAGGGCCATCATGAGACCGCCATCCCCCACGGTGACGCCGGCCTTCACCACACCGTCTTCCACCAGTTCCCGCACCACCTCGTAGCAGTCCATGAAATAGTCGGCGTCGGCCACATCGGCCGGGGTGGCGGGCGTGGCGCCCACGGCCTGGGCCAGCGTAGAGCCGCCCAAGCGGTAGTCGCAGGGGTCGAAGGGAATGTAGATGAGCCAGTCGGAGGCTTCCGGACAGATGGAGGCGGGCACCTTGCGGCGGCGGCTCATCCGGGGATGCGCCGTGCGGTAGGACGTGTCCAGGTAAAAGTCTTCCTCTTCACTGTCTGCATCTTCTTCCACCTGGGTGCCGGCCTTGAAGTTCACGGAAGGAATGCCGGAACTCAGGCCTGTCTTCTCTATCCTCACGCCCAGGGCGTCCACGTAGTTGCAGGCGGCTTCCACGGAATCGTAGAAGGCGGCGCCGTAGCCTATCCCCTTCAGGCTCCACTTCCATTCCGCCTTCAGGCTCAGGTCTCCCAAGCGGAAATGCCCCGTGAACCAGAGCACGTCCAACAGCGCCTGGGCCACCTTGGAGGCAGTATAGGGGCCTGCGAAAGGAAGCGGCAGCGCACGGCGGAAACCTTCCACCGCGGCGGCGTACCGGGGAATGTCCTTCTCCTCAAAGGGGAAATGGTCCGGAGAGAGGTCCAGGTGTTCGTCGGCCAGGGTTTCCGGAGTAACTTCCGGTTCATGTAGGGGCTGCGCCGTGCAGTCCCGAAGCATGCGGGCGGGCGTTACGGGCATGGGAACACCGTCCAGGATGTAGCTGCTGAAGAGTAAATCTACGGCCATGCTTCAAAATTAGTGAAATTTTGGGATAAAGACAAAAAAACAGTCCCCCGTACAGGCCGGGAGACTGCTTTTTAGTAGAACTTGCTGCTTATGCCTGCTTGATGGCTGCCTGCGCCGCAGCGAGGCGGGCGATGGGCACGCGGAACGGGCTGCAGGACACGTAGTCGATGCCGATGGTGTTGAAGAACTCGATGGAAGCGGGGTCTCCACCGTGTTCACCGCAGATACCGCACTGCAGGGCAGGGCGCTTGCTGCGGCCCTTGTCCACACCGATCTTCACCAACTGGCCCACGGCCTTGGTGTCGATGGTCTGGAACGGATCGGCATCCAGAATCTTGTTGCCCAAGTAGTCACCCATGAAGGTACCGATATCGTCACGGGAGAAGCCGAAGGTCATCTGAGTGAGGTCGTTGGTGCCGAAGCTGAAGAACTCGGCGGCACGGGCCATGCGGTCGGCGGTGAGGGCGGCACGGGGAATCTCGATCATGGTACCGAACTGGTAGTCGATGAGCTGGCCGCTGCTGGCCTCCACCTGGGCCTTGATACGGTCGCAGATGGCCTTCTGGAAGTTGAGCTCACGGGCGCTGATGGTAACCGGAATCATGATTTCCGGATGCGGGTTCAGGCCTTCCTTCTGGAGTTCGGCCGTGGCGGTGAATATGGCGCGGTACTGGGTCTCGGCGATGAGCGGGAAGCTCACGTGGAGACGCACACCTCTGTGACCCATCATGGGGTTCACCTCGTGGAGGTTCTCTCCACGCTTCTCCACTTCCTGTACGGAAATGCCCAGATCCTTGGCCAGCTCCTTCTTCTTGTCCTCACCCTGGGGAACGAACTCATGGAGCGGCGGATCCAGCAGGCGGAACACCACCGGTTTGCCGTCCATCACGCGGAGAGTTTCCTTTACAGAGGCCTTCATGAAGGGCTCCAGCTCTTCCAGGGCAGCCTTGCGCTCCTCGTCGGTGTCGCAGAGGATCATCTTGCGGAGCTTGGACAGGGGCTGCTCGCTGTTGCGGCCATAGAACATGTGCTCGATACGGAACAGGCCGATACCCTGGGCGCCGAACTTGAGGGCGCGGGCGGCATCTTCGGGCGTATCGGAATTGGTGCGGACGCCCAGCTTGCGGAACTTGTCGCACATGGTCATGAACTTGGCGAAGAGCGGGTTCTCACTGGCGTCCATGGTTTCGATGGCGCCTTCGTAAACCAGACCCTTGGCACCGTTCAGGGACAGCCACTCACCTTCCTTGAACTCTTTGTCCACGCCGGCGAACTTCACGGTTTTCTTGGCGAAGTTGATCTTAAGGGCGTCGCAACCTACGATGCAGCACTTGCCCCAGCCACGGGCCACCAGGGCGGCGTGGGAGGTCATGCCGCCGCGCTCGGTGAGAATACCCACGGAGGCGTGCATGCCGTCGATGTCTTCAGGGGAGGTCTCTTCACGCACCAGGATGCACTTCTTACCGGCCTTGTTGTAGGCGATGGCATCCTCGGAGGTGAACACGATCTGACCTACGGCACCACCCGGGGAAGCGGGCAAGCCCTGGGCCAGGACGGCGGCCTTCTTCTCGGAAGCGGGATCCAGGATGGGGTGCAGCACCTCGTCCAGCTGGGCGGGAGCCACACGCATCACGGCGGTCTTCTCATCGATGAGGCCTTCCTCAACCATATCTACGGCCATCTGCAGGGCAGCCAGACCGGTGCGTTTGCCAATACGGCACTGCAGCATCCAGAGCTTGCCTTCCTGGATGGTGAACTCGATGTCCTGCATATCCTGGAAATGCTCCTCCAGATGTTTGCGGATGTCATCCAGTTCTCTGTAAACCTCGGGCATGGCCTTCTCCAGGGATGCCAGGTTCTTGTTCTTCTCGCTCTTGGTGGCTTCGTTCAGGGGGTTGGGGGTACGGATACCGGCCACCACATCTTCACCCTGGGCGTTGATGAGCCACTCGCCATAGAACTTGTTGTCACCGTTGGCGGGGTTGCGGGAGAAAGCTACGCCGGTGGCGGAGGTATCACCCATATTGCCGAACACCATGGACTGAACGTTCACGGCTGTTCCCCAGTCGTCCGGAATGTGCTCGATCTGACGGTAGCGGATGGCCCGCTTGCCGTTCCAGCTCTTGAACACGCCGCCGATGGAACCCCAAAGCTGGGCCTTGGCGTCGTCCGGGAATTCCACTCCCAGCACTTCCTTGATGCGTACTTTGAAAGCTTCGGCCAGGTCTTTGAGCTGGTCGGCGGTGAGCTCGGTGTCGCTCTTGTAACCGTTGGCTTTCTTCACTTCCTCCATCATGCGGTCCAGCTGCTGGCGGATGCCCTGACCGTCCTCCGGCTCGATGCCCTCGGCCTTCTCCATCACCACATCGGAGTACATCATGATGAGGCGGCGGTAGGCGTCATAGACGAAACGGGGGTTGCCGGTCTTCTTGATGAGGCCGGGGATGGTGGCGGAGCAAAGGCCGATATTCAGGATGGTGTCCATCATGCCCGGCATGGAGGAGCGGGCGCCGGAGCGGCAGCTCACCAGGAGCGGATCATTGGGGTCACCAAATTTTTTGCCCATGATTTTCTCTGTAGCTTCCAGGGCATCGGCCACCTCTGCGCGAAGCTCGGGGGTGTAACCACCGCCCAGGCGATAGTACTCCGTGCAGCACTCGGTAGTGATGGTGAAACCGGCGGGAACGGGCATGCCAAGGAGGTTCATCTCCGCCAGGTTGGCGCCCTTGCCACCCAGAAGCTCTCTCATCTTGCCATCGCCTTCGGCGTGCTTGCCACCGAAACGATAGACTCTTTTCTTGCTTTCTGCCATTGTTTTTCAGATTAGTTTATAATAATATTTAAATTAGATTCGTCATAAACGTGCAAATATACGAAGTTTTCCGCACCTTTCCAACCCGGAGTTTTTTTGTATCTTTGCAAAGTCCTTTTTGAGAAGCATGAAAACCATTGCACGCACATTTTACAAGATGCCCGTGAATACCCTCTTTTTCACGGCTGTCCCCATATTTTATTTCCTCTTCGCCCTGGCCTACAAGCCCTTCGACCTGGACAGCTTCCTCGCTGTCGGTCAAGGCCGATACACCCTCAACCTCATCGTTTCCAGCCTCATCGTACTGGGGGTGATGACGCTTTCGAGGATGCTCCTTTTCATCCTCCGGAAGCACTTGGACCTGAACTGGCCGCTCTATATCCTCTGGTGTTTCGGGGAGGCCATCTTCTGCGGCCTCTTCCTCTCCATCCCCATGGGAATAGGTTGGGCCGGCGTGAGGCCGTATTTCACCGTGATGTCCCTGTGCATCCTGTACATGAGCGGCATCCTGGCGTTCCCGCTCTCCATCCTTTCCATGGCCGTTCAGCTCATGGTGCTTGACCAAAAGGCCTCCCTGGCCCCCTCCGTGGACGAAAAGAGCCTCATCCGTTTCCAGGACGAGCAAAAACGTCTCAAACTGGTGGTCTCCTCCGAGGCCGTCCTCTACATAGAGGCCGATGAAAACTATGTCCACATCATCCATTTGGACGGCGGCAAGCGGAAAGATTTCGAGCTCCGCTCCTCCATGCGCTCCTTAGAAGAGCTCTTGGAGCGCCACGGACTGGTGCGCTGCCACCGCAGCTACTTCGTGAACCCCGCCCATGTGGAGCTTCTGAAGAAGGACGAGAGCGGCTACGCCCTGGCCCAACTGGACTGCGAAGGAGCAAAAAACATCCCCGTAAGCAAAAAATATTACGACGCGCTGGTTTCCCTACTCAAGTGAGTTTGAGTTGTTTACAACTTACAAATTCTAATTAAAAATTTTTATTTAGTTAGAGTTGTAAAAAAATATTGTTTCCTTGATAAAAATTCGTAACTTTGCAATGGGCATTGAAGCAATTCATGTCCATTTGTTAAGTTCGTTTTATATACTTGAAACGCGCCCTTGGGGAGGGGCGCGTTTCTCTTTGTCAGTCGTCGGAAGTCATGGAGGCGATGAAGTCTTCGGGGGTGAGGACGGTCATGGGGTTGTCCGGGGCGTTGTGGGAGAAGAGGGCTTTGTCGCGGGTGATGAAATAGTCGCAGCAGGCGTTGTAGGCGCTGGCGTACTGGGCGTCGTCTTCCAGGTCTCCGGTGTAATGCTCCGTGGCCCAGCTGAGGTCCAGCCAGTCTATGGCGGTAATTTCCACGAAAGAGCGCAGGCCGTTCAGGATATTCTCGAAGGTGGGGTAGTCCACGCCTCCCTTCCGGGCCGAGAAGGCCGCATCCAGGATGCTCTGGGTGGAAATCAGCGTCTTAAAATGCCCTTTCCGGGCCAACGACAACACTTCCTCGGATTCCTGGCGATGTCCTCTTTGAGGCAGCAACCAATCCAACAGAATATTCGTGTCTATGAATATTTTCGCTTTACTTCCCATACCTGTCACTTTCCAAGAATATATGCCAGTTTAGGGTCTGCATCCAGCATTTCCTGTGTGGGCATAGGAATGATTCCACTGAACGCCTTAATGAAAGGATCTATCTCAAAATCCTTGGGAAGCTTGGGCAGCACGGGTTTGGAGATGGCCTCCAGTTCCCGTTCCACATACGCATTCATGGAAATGCCCTCTTTCTTGGCATTCCATTTGAGCCGGGCCAGCAGGGAGGGCTTCACCCGAACCAGCAGTTGTTCTTTTGCTATCGTTTCCATACTTGCTATTATTTTTGCAAATGTAATCATTCTTTTGCAAAATGCAAAAAAATCCCGCCCAAAAATTGAGCGGGAATCCAAAAGGCAGAAAAACCTTACTTGGTAAGGACCACGTACGCACCCGGAGCCAGGGAAAGGTCCACGGGGCCTTCCACCTTCTCACCGGTGAAATGGTTGGTATAGACCACATCCGGAATGACGAACGCAGGCGTATAATCTTCCTTGCCGAAGTTGGCCATCACAACCACCTGGTTCTCACCCTTGGTACGGGAGAAGGCCACTATTCCCTCCGGGACTTCCCACCAGTCCAGTTCTCCCCCGCGCTCGCCGGCGGCAAGGGCTTCATTCTGATGTTTCAAATCCACCAGACCCTTCCAGAAGGCAGTATACGCATTGGGCGTCCAATCCGTGATGGGATCCTTCTCAAAGAATTCCAGCCTGCGGTTCAGGCCGATTTCCTGGCCCGTGTAGATGAGGGGCTGGGTATTCGGGAGGGTGAAGCAGAGCACGGCGCAGGCATCGGCATAGATGCCCTCGCGCTCGAATTCGGTGCCGCTCCAGGAATTCTCGTCATGGTTGGAAGTGAAGCTGAGGCGGAAGGCCTCTTTGGGGAATTTCTCCGCATCCCGGGCCACATAATCCTTGAGGTCGGAGACCGTCTTCTTGCCCTGGGCCAGGCTGTTCAGCAGGTGGTGCAGTTCCCAGGCATAGTTGGCGTCGAAGGTCTCCCACGGATCGGCCAGATTCTCCCGCTCGGCCTCGGCCAGGAGGTAGATTTCCGGGAAATCGGCATTCATTTTGGGGAGGATGGCCTTCCAGAATTTGGCGGGCATCTCGCCGGCGGCGTCGCAGCGGAAGCCGTCCACGCCCTTGGCCAGCCAGAAGCGCATGGCATCGTCCTGGGCCCACCAGACCTCCTCGTTCTCATAATTGAGGCTGCGGGTGTCCGTCCAGTCGAACTCATAAATGGCATTGCCCAAGGAGTCGCGCTCGTAGAAATCGGCCGGTTTTTCGTTCATCCAGACATTGTCCGGAGCGGTCTGGTTGGCAACCCAGTCCAGGATGAGCTTGAAGCCCAGTTCATGGGCCTTGTCCACCAGGCTCTGGAAATCTTCCATGGTTCCGAACTCGGGATTCACCTTCTTGTAGTCGGAGATGGCGTAGTAGGAACCCAGGGTACCCTTGCGCTCCACAATGCCAATCTCGTACATGGGCATGAGCCAGAGCACATCCACGCCCAGCTCTTTCAGACGGGGCAACTGGGCTTCCACGCCCTTGAACGTGCCTTCCGGCGAGAACTGGCGGATGTTCACTTCATACACGACGCTGCCATAAGTCCATTCCGGATGGGCCGGCGTCTGTTTCTTGTTGCAGCCCGTAAGCACGGCGGCTACGGCCAGCAGGAGGAAAGAAATTCGTTTCATACTGTCTATCGTTTGAATTCTATAATAATAGCCTCTTTGGGGCCGATGGAAAGGCCGTCCTTCAGGGTGACCTTTTCCCCGGTGACCACGTCGATGCCCGTCACGGGACCTTCCACAAACTCGCGGTAGTGGTTCCAGTCCAGGGTTCGGGGTTCCAGGTTGTTATTGATATACACAAATACGGCGTCCGTGTCCGTGTAACGGAAGAAGGCGTAGGAGTTGTCCGTGATATTCACGGGACCCACGTTCTTTCGGGAAAGGAAGTGCAGCGTCTTCCCTTCCTGAACGGCCTTGCAGCCCTTTCTCCAGCGGAAAAGAGCCCGGGTATAGTCATGCAGCTCCACAGGCGAAGAGAAGAGTTCCGGAGCCTGCGCCCGGCCGATGGCCGTAAACAGATTGGCCGGGTCTCCCTCCCAGCCGCCGGGGAAGTCGATACGCTTGGCCCCGTCATGGGAAGGGACGTCCTTGCGCTCCAGGAACATCATCTCGTCGCCGTAGTAAAGCTGCGGGATGCCGCGGACGGTGGCCAGCAGGGCTATGGCCAGCTTCATGCGGGCCGGATCCTGCCCCAGCATGTCACCGGTGCGGGCATGGTCGTGATTGGCGAAGAAAGTGAGCATGTGGGAGAGGTCCTGGTAGGCAAAATCCTGCGCCAGAATGGAGTAGATGCGGGTCATGCCCTCATCCCAGTTCACCTTGTCTTCCTGCAGGGCGCGGATCAGGGCGTTCTGCAGCGGGAAGTCCATGATGGAAGGCAGATGGGAATTGAAGCCGTTCCTGTTGGGATTGTCCTTCTGCCAGTAGGCTACCTGCGGGATGTTCATATCCCAGCACTCGCCCACGATGTTCATCTTGGGATATTCATCCGTCACGGCCTTGCACCACTGGCTCATGGGCTCCGGCTCGTTGTACGGATAGGTGTCCACCCGAAGCCCGTCCAGGCCGGCATATTCCGTCCACCAGATGGCCCACTGCTGGAAATACTTGAGCACGAAGGGGTTTTCCAGATTCATGTCCGGCATGGACGGGACAAACCAGCCGCTTTCCTGCCGCTCCAGGTCCCGCTGCGAGGCATGCGGATCCATGTACACGGAGAAGAGCGCATTCATCTGCATGTAGGGCTCGTTCACATGGTACCAGTCCTTGAAAGGCGTGTCCTCCATCCACCAGTGGGCGGTGCCGCAGTGGTTGGTCACGATGTCCATGATTACCTTGAGCCCGCGCTTGTGCGCCTCCTCAACGAAGGTCTTGTACAGCGCATTGTCCCCAAAGCGGGGATCGATATGATAATAGTCCGCGCAGGCATAGCCGTGGTAGGATTCCCGGGGCTGGTTGTCTAACAGCAGCGGCGTACACCAGATGGCCGTAGCGCCCAGGTCTTCGATATAATCCAGGTGGTCGATGATGCCCTGCAGGTTGCCGCCATGACGGGCCACGGCGTCGGCCCGATCCACCTTGTCCGGCAGCTGAGGCGCCGTCCAAGGCACCAGGGAGCCGTCTTCATAGGCCTTTTCAGGCATCGCGGAGCAGGCAAAACGGTCCGGCATGACAAGATAGACCATATCGGCCGTGGTAAAGCTTTCCCGCCGGGCACTCCCCTCCTCCCGGGCCTGAATCAGGTAAGGGTAGCGGATGGTCTTCCCCTCGCGGGAAAAGAGGAAATAATACGTTCCCGTCTGGGCCGACGGGGCCACCTCCACATCCACGAAGAGAAAATTGGGGTTGTCCGCCTTATGCACTTTCTTGATGCTGAGGCCCTTCCCGGAGACGGAGACTTCACAGGCAGAAATATCCGGCCCCTGCACCATCAGCTGCAGGCTGGTTTTCATCCCCGTCCACCAGCTCAAGGGTTCCACCCGGCTGATTTCCTGCAGGGTAGCGTCGGGAAAATCGGCTTTTACAGCAGTTTGGCCGCAAGCGGCGGCACCAATCACAGCAGCCATCAACAGTGTCTTTTTCATCCGCATACAAAATTACAAAACAAGTCTGGTCTTTCCAAGCCCGGAGGCGCGGACGGTCAACGTCACGGGGCCCTCTCCAGTCCGCCGCACAATGGCCGATGCCTTCCCGTGGAAGGCCGGCAGGGCGGGGCTGCAGAAAGGAACGTGGGAGGTAGGGTCTCCGGCATCCGTAGCCACCAGCACGGCCGGGCCGCTCACGCTGAAAGTGAGCGTATTGGCCGCATCCGGCACCAAGGTGCCCCTGGCATCCAGGATATCCACATTCACATAGGTGAGTTCAGAACCGGCATAGTCCACGAAGGCCTTCAAGCGGGAAGGCTTCTGCGCCGTCTTAACCTTGTCCCGGGCCCATTCCCGGCCGTTCCGGTAGCAGACCACCTCCACGGTTCCGGGCTGGTAAACCACATCGTTCCACACAATCCGGTAGCCCTCTTTGGTTTTCCGGCCTTGGGAGACGCCGTTCACAAAGAGTTCGGCCTCGTCTCCGCTGGTATACACATGTACGGGTGTCACCTGTCCTTCCCGGCCGGGCCAGGTCCAGTGCGGGAGGATGTGGGCCATGGGCAGATCGGGCTGCCAACGCGCCTGGTACAGGTAGAAGCGGTCTTTGGGGAAGCCGGCAAGGTCCATGATGCCGAAGTAAGAGCTGCGGGAGGGCAGCGGCACGTCGCTGATCACCTGCCCCCAGGATTCCACCATCTTGCGGTAGGCTTCCTTCTCCTCCTCCGTGTGGAAATTGGTAAAGACGGAAGGGTCCATATTGAAAGGCGTGGGTTCTCCCAGATAATCGTAACCGGTCCACACAAACTCTCCGGCGCACTGGGGAACCACGTCCTCATACTGCCATTCGTAGTCCGGCCTGGAGGCCCAGCCGGGGGCATAAAGGTCGTAGGAACTCACCTGGAAGGGCGGATTCATGTCCCAGCCCTTTCCCTTCTCCTCCTCCACCGGGAAGCGGTAGTACCCGCGGGTGGAGATGCAGGAAGAGGTCTCGGAGCCCAGCACCGGCTGGCCGGGATGGGCATCCACAAACTCCTGGTACAGATGCGGCTTGTAATTGAAACCGTAAACGTCTATGGTCTTGGCATAGTCCTGCGAGGCGGCCCAGGGATTGTCGTTGCCGGCCGTCGTGAGCCGCGTAGGGTCTTCCCGGTGGCAAAGGTCCGTGAGCATCTGCGGAATCCACCAGCGGGCGCTGTCCCCCTGTTCCCCACATTCGTTGCCGATACTCCAGAGAATCACGGAAGGATGGTTGCGGTCCCGGTGAAGCAGGGCGGTCAAGTCTTTCTGCGCCCACTGCTCAAAGAGCTCCGCATAGCCGTGGGGCTTTTTGGCATAGGTCCAGGTGTCTGTGAGTTCGTCCAGGACCAGAAAGCCCATCCGGTCGCAGAGGTCCAGCAGCTCCGGTGCAGGCGGGTTGTGGCTGGTGCGGATGGCGTTGCAGCCCATTTCTTTCAGCTTCAGGAGGCGGCGAGTCCAGGCGTCCTCGTTCCAGACAGCTCCCAGCGCTCCCGCATCGTGATGCAGGCAGACGCCTTTCAGGAAGGTCTTTTCTCCGTTCAGGTAGAAACCGTCGGCCTTGAACTCGATTTCACGGATGCCGAAAGGCGTCTCATAGATATCCGTGGTGCCGTCCTGCGCGGTAACGGTGGTGCGGGCGCAATACAAGACGGGCGAAGCAGGGCTCCAAAGCCGGGCCGATGGAATGGTGAATTCCTGACACACCACCCGTCCGTCATAGACCTGGCCCAGGGTTTCGGCAGAGGCCACAAGGGCATCGGCCAGGAAAATCTGCGTAACAATCCCGGCGGCCTGCGGCCTATCCGTCTGCAAGCGAATTTCCAAGGAAACCTTGGCGTCATTACCCTCTATGGCACATTTCGCGAAAGTGCCCCAATGGGCCACGGAGGTGGGAGCCTGGCGGGTCATCCATACGTTGCGGTAGATGCCGCCGCCGGGATACCAGCGGGAGCTCTCCTCCTTGTTGTCCAGCTTCACCACAATCTCATTGTCGCCTTCCCGGAGCCAGGGATTCAGTTCCACGGCCCAGGAGGCATAGCCATAGGGCCAGCCGCCGGCTTCCTGTCCGTTCACCAGCACCTTGCTGTCAGACATGGCGCCGTCTATTTCCAGCCGGATCCGCCGTTTCATGTCATCGGCCGATACGGAGAGCGTCTTGCTGTACTCCGCCTTTCCCCACCAGGGAAGCTTGCCCGTTTCTCCGGGATATTCCTGACGGAAAGCGCCTTCCACACCCCAGTCGTGGGGCAGATCCAGCACGCGGTATGCTCCGTCCTTGGAGAAAAGCCAGCCCTCATTCCACAGGGTCCGGCCGAGGGGTTGCGCCTGCAGGCCCAGGGCACTCAGGCACAGAAAGAGGATCAGGATCTTTCTCATGGGGCGAAGCAATCCAGGATATTGGTGGGTTTGTAATCGGCACTGAAGGCGCCCTGGTCATAGGCGCCCCAGGGGCTGGTAACGGTCTTTCCCGTATATTGGGTCAGTTCTGCCGGCTTCTCGTAAATGGACGGCTTCCAGCTGCCGTTCACCTGCGGCTCCCAATAGAACACGCCGGCGCATTGGTCTATCTTCTTCACCTCCGTCAGGAAGGAGGAGAGCACGGAAGCGGC
>CAJOMB010000018.1 GCA_905235615.1 uncultured Bacteroidales bacterium
GCACGCCTTCAACGACGTTTGGCAGGCCGATGCCGCCGCCCGCGCCCCCTTCCTGGAAATGACGCAGATAACGCCTGAGCGCGATTTCCCCCTGAATTATTCCAGCCCCGTCTGTGTAGAGGGAGACATCTATGCGGTAAGGGAAGGATATCTTCACGCCGCCCAGCTGATACGCATCTCGGACGGAAAGGAAAAGGCGCTGCATACGTATGCCTACGAAGCCTCTCCGCTGTACTACGACATGAGCTGGAAGCGCCTTTATTGGAGCGAGACGCGCCCCCATCCCCGGTGGACGCTCTCCGGCAGCTCCGTGGTCTGCTACCTGGACTTGGAGACGCAGAAAGTCCATACCCTCACCCATGGGACGCGGGTGTTCCATCCCGCCCCTTCCCCCGGCGGGGACCGATTGGCCACGGTGGAATATGCCGTGACGGGGGAGGCTTACCTAACGGTGATATCGGCCCGGGACGGAAGCGTTGTCTGCCGCAGGCAGGCGCCTTCGGGCGTTCAGCTCACAGAGGCGGCCTGGCTGGGGGAAGACCTCTACTGCCTGGGGCTCACGGACGAAGGGTATGGGGTTTACCTGGCGCCGGCCGGGGGAGAATGGCGTAGCGTTCTGCCTCCCTCCCGCCAGAAGATGACGAGACTGAAGGCTGCTGAAAACTGTCTGGAATGGGTTTCGGACCGCAACGGCGTGAACGAGCTGTACCGTTACAGCTTGCATGACGGAGCCCTTCTGCAGCTCACCGGCACACGCTACGGTGTCACGGACTTCACCTGTGACGATGCGTATTACTACTGCATCTCCCAGACACTGAACGGAAAGATGCTTTTCCGGATTCCTTTGACTGAGATTGCGCCCCGCGAGGTGCAGCACGAAGATGTATACCACTATCCCATCGAGGAGGCCATAACGGCGCAGGAACGTGCTCTGGGACCGGCCCCGGACCTGCATCGGGAGGTTCCGCTCTCGGCCCCCAAGCGCTATTACAAGCTGGCCCATCCGCTGCGGCTTCACACCTGGCTGCCGCTGTATGTAGATGTGGACGATGTGATGACCGGGTCTTTTGAATACTCCTATGAGACCTTGTCTCCGGGTGCCATCGGGATGTTCCAGAATACACTGGGAACCCTTTACGGACAGGCGGGCATTGCCTTCCACCCCAACCCGGACAAGGCGGAAGGCTGGCGCACGGCCCTCCACGGGAAGCTCACCTATACCGGGCAGTATCCGGTGTTGGAGGCCCAGGTGGATTTTGGAGACCGCCTGGCCCGTCAGTACACCCTTACGGAAACCCGGGAAGGAGACGGGGTGTACTATGGGAACGTGTCTTCCCTTCGTTCCGTTCCGCTTCTCAGCGGCTCCCTGAGGGCCTATGTCCCCTTTCGCTTCAACCGTTACGGGCTTCTGACGGGCTTTACCCCCCAGCTCCGCTACAGCTTCTCCAACAATATCTACAGCTTGGGCAGCGTAAAATTCACCCGCGGTCCGCTTTCGGGGTCCCTGCGGGTTTTCGACGGGGCCGATAAGGCCCATAACGTGTTCATGCAGCAGCTCAGTGCATCAGCCCGCGGCTATGTGATGCTCCCGACGGCGAAATCCCAGATTTTCCCCCGCTGGGGCCTGGGCATCGAGTGCGGCGCCGCCTTCCGGCCGGGGATGAGCGGGGCCTTCCGGCCCGTTGTTTATGGCTACGCCTACGCCTATACGCCCGGCATCCTGCGCTCGCAGGGAATCAAGCTCACGGCCACCGTACAGCACCAGACCGGCACCGCGCCCTTCGGGGATTACCGGGTGAACGTGCTTCCGAGAGGCTTCGATTCGGAGGTGTCTTCCTTCCTGTCGGCCCGATACCGCACGCAGTGGAAGGCCACGCTGGATTATGCCATTCCCCTGTATTTCGGAGACCTGAAGGTTCCGGTGCTGGGCTATATCCGGAAATTCGACCTTACGCCGCACGGAGACTTTACCGGCATGGGGAAGGACTTCCTGTGGAGCGCCGGCGCAGACCTCACCGCAGACATGGGACAGATTTTTTTCCTGTCCGTAAATACCACTCTGGGCGTGTCCTTTTCCTATTTAGGCGGCAATATCTACAACGAGACGGAGCAGAAAAGGCCCTACTCCGTTTCGCTGGTTCTGTCGTTTGATCTCTAACAGATTCTTCGCTTCGCTCAGAATGACAAGAGAAGCTCAGAATGACAAGGGGGAACTATCGGAAGAAGTGGGTAATCCAGGACTGATCTACTTGGGCGAAGCCCGGGGCGGGGCGCACGGCGGGGTTTCTGGAGAGGATGCCGCGGGCGTCTTCGTACACGTTGAATCCCACATTCAGCACCTGCATCTGGCCTCCGAGGGGGAGGGCCAGCACCAGGTCGTTGTCGGCCCCTTCCATCCGGAGGAAACGGAGCGGGGCGGTGGCGGCTTCGGGGTTTTTGGCAGAGAGTTCCTGCAGCGTTACCCATTTGCACATCTCCAGGACCGTGTCTTCCAGGCCGGCGTCATGGATATTCACCTTTTCTATGAGGTCTCCTACCTCCTTCACGCGGCGGAGGGTGTAGCCGTCCAGCTCCTTTACGGCCTCTTCCACGGCCTGCGGGGGCTGTTCCTCCCCGGGAAGGAGCCATACCATGAGTTTGGCGTCCGGATCGTGATAGAGGGTCTGGTACTTGGCCAGGTTGCGGTGGCCGCAGTAAGGACACTCCCACACGAATAAAGAGCCGTCCCTGACCCGGGCTTTGAGTTCCGGATCAAGGGCGGTGTTGATGCTCTGACGGAGCTCTACCTCCGTCTGCCTGCCACAATGGCTACAGTTTGCGAGCGCCATCGCTGATAACTACTTCGTAAATCTTGGGCGCGTGACCGAACTTCTCCGTGAACTTCTCCACGGCGGTTTCGATGAAGATGTCGTGCAGTTCTTCCTTCACCAGGTTGATGGTGCAGCCGCCGAAGCCGCCGCCCATGACGCGGGAACCCGTGACGTCCATCTTGCGGGCCAGCTTGTTGAGGAAGTCCAGCTCTTCGCAGGAGACCTCGTACAGACGGCTGAGGCCGAAGTGGGTCTGGTACATCATCTCGCCCACGGTCTCGTAGTCGTCACGCTCAAGGGCATCGCAGACATCCAACACGCGCTGCACCTCACCAATCACGTATTCGGCCCGGAGGAAGTCTTCCTGGGAAATCTTGTCGCGCACCTCATCCAGCCACAGGCGCTTTGCGTCTGAGAGGAAGTCCACTTCCGGATGCAGTTTCTTTATCTCTGCGGCGGCCTTTTCGCAGCTTTCGCGGCGTTTGTTGTAGGCGCTGGAAGCCAGTTCGTGCTTGACGCAGGAATCAATGAGCACCAGTTTGTAGCCCTTGGGGTGGAAAGGGAAGTATTTGTACTCGCCCGTCTTGCAGTTGAGGCGGATAAGGGCGCCTTCCTTGCCGAAGATGGAGGCGAACTGGTCCATGATGCCGCACTTCACGCCGCAGTAGTTGTGCTCCGTGCTCTGGCCAATCTTGGCCAGCTCGAACTTCTCTATCTTGTTGTCGTTGAACAGGTCGTTGACGGCATAGGCAAAGGTACTCTCCAGGGCGGCCGATGAGCTGAGGCCGGCGCCAAGGGGAACGTCTCCGGCGAAGACGGCATTGAAGCCTTTCACCGTACCGCCGCGCTTGATGGTTTCACGGCATACGCCGAAAACGTAGCAGGCCCAGGCCTCCTTGGGCTTGTCTTCCTCCTTGAGGCCGAACTCCGACATCTGGTCAAAGTCAAGGGAGTAAACCTTCACCTTGTCTGTTCCGTTGGGCTTGATGGCCGCCATGATGCCGAAGTTGATGGCGCCGGGGAACACGTATCCGCCATTGTAGTCTGTATGTTCGCCGATCAGGTTGATGCGGCCGGCCGATGCGTAAAGGATTCCTTCTTCCCCAAAGAGGGATTCGAATTTTTCTTGGATTTTGGCTTTCATATTGTGTGTTTTTTATGTGCGTCCTACAAAGATACAAATTTCTTTGAAAATAGATTCTTCGCTTCGCTCAGAATGACAGAAGGGGGCGCAGAATGACAGGAGGGGGGCTCAGAAGGACAGAAGGGACGGAGATTCTTCGCTGCGCTCAGAAGGACAGGGAGAGCCAGATGGGACAATGGTCCGAGACACCGCCCAGGTAGCGGGGACCGGAATAGGTGCGGAGGGGTTTGGTGCCGGCATGGCCTTTGTCCGGGACCTGCAGAAAGGGAATCTGAAGGATTTTCATCCCCTCCGTCCGGCACTCCCCGCTCACGAAAAACATGTCTATCAGCTCCCACTCGCCATCGTATTTGATGGTTCCCTTTCCCTGCCGGTGCAGCGGTTCCGCCAGGTTTCTGAGGCCGGGTTCCAGGAGTTTGTAAAGGGGATTGGCGGGCGTGTCGTTGAAGTCTCCCATGGCCACGATGCGGGTGATTCCGGAGAGGCGGAGGGAATCGGCCAGAAAGGCCAGGCGGCGGACGGCCACTTCCCGCCGGGGTTCGGAAAGGGCGGCGCCCCCGTATTTGGAGGGGTGATGGTTCACCAGGAAGGCCGTCTGCTCCCCTTCCTGCCGGCCCACGAAGAGCAGGATGTCCCGGGTGGCCATGACGGTGGAATCGGGGTTATAGAGGTGGCAGGGCTTGGCATCGGCCTTTTTGAGGCGGGAAGTGCGGTACAGAAGGGCCACGTCGATGCCCCGAGGGTCGGGAGAATCAAAGTGGACGATGCCGTAATCCAGCTTTCGGAGCGGCGTCCTTCGCAGCAGGTGCCAGAGGACGTAGTAATTCTCCACCTCGGCCAGGCCGATTACATCCGGCAGCCCGCCCTCCTGCGAGGCCGCCCAGAGGATGCCCTTGGCGATGGCCCGGCTCTTGGTCTCGAACTTGCGTCGGCCCCAATGGCGCTCCCCGAAGGAGGAGAACTCCCCCTCCGAGACGCTGGTGGAATCGTTCCGGTTGTCAAAGTAGTTTTCCAGGTTCCAGAAGAGCACCCGGAGCGTATCGGCCCGCCCGGTTTTTGCCTTGACCGGGGCCGCCTGCAGCATGAACGCCAATAGAATGAGCCAACATTCTCTGTTCATGCGGTAAAGGTACGGAATCTCCCGCCGGGGCTTGATCACTAAATATTTGACTCACAGCGTGTTATACAACATTCCTCGTTCATTTTTTGAACGAGGAATAGTATATAAGTGGCTGTGGGACAGCAAGTTGGCGATCAAGGCTTACACGTTGAAGAGGAAGTGCATGATGTCGCCGTCCTGGACAACGTAGTCCTTGCCCTCGACGCCCATCTTGCCGGCGGCGCGGACGGCGGCTTCGGTCCTGTATTGCACAAAGTCTTCGTACTTGATGACCTCGGCCCGGATGAAGCCGCGCTCGAAGTCCGTGTGGATGACGCCGGCGGCACGGGGGGCCTTGTCTCCGGCCACGATGGTCCAGGCGCGGCACTCATCGGCCCCGGCGGTGAAGAAGGTCCTCAGACCCAGGAGCTTATAGGCGCTCTGGATGAGGCGGACCACTCCGCTCTCCTGAAGGCCCATCTCCTCCAGAAACATCTGGCGGTCTTCGTATTCCTCAATTTCCGCAATCTCGCTTTCCGCCTTGGCCGATATGACCAGGATCTCCGCCTGCTCGGCAGCCACGGCCTTGCGGACGGCCTCCACATAGGCGTTTCCGGTGGCGGCCGATGCTTCATCCACGTTGCACACGTACATGACGGGCTTGTTGGTGAGAAGATAAAGGTCCTTTGCCATCTGCTCTTCCTCGGCGTTCTCCGGTACCACGGTGCGGCAGCTTTTTCCCTGCAGCAGGGCGTCCCGGTAACGGACGAGGAGGGCCAGGAGTTTCTTGGCCTCCTTGTCTCCTCCGGTAGTGGCTTGTTTCTCCACCTTCTTGATGCGGTTTTCCACCGTTTCCAGGTCTTTGATCTGGAGTTCGGTGTCCACCACTTCCTTATCCCTCACGGGGTCCACGGAGCCGTCCACGTGTACGATATTGCCGTCGTCGAAGCAACGGAGCACGTGCAGGATGGCGTCTGTCTCGCGGATGTTGGCCAGGAACTGGTTGCCCAGTCCTTCGCCCTTGGAGGCGCCTTTCACCAGACCGGCAATGTCCACGATCTCCACCGTGGCGGGGATGGTGCGCTTGGGCTGGCAAATCTCCGTAAGCACTTCCAAACGCTTGTCCGGAACGTTGGTGGAGCCCACGTTGGGGTCGATGGTGCAGAAAGGGAAATTGGCGCTCTGGGCTTTTCCGGAGCTCACGCAGTTAAATAAAGTAGACTTGCCCACATTGGGCAAGCCTACTATTCCACATTTTAGCGACATATTCTATTAATAGAAACGGGCACGGTTATCGGTCACGGTCTTGTCCATCATCAGGGGCAGGAGCATCTGGCTGTGATAGCTGTTCAGGCGGGCCTGGGCGGACTTGGCGTCATCTTCCGTGTAATAGGAGCCCATTTCACGGCCGTTCACCTGGAACAGGTAAGCGCCCATGATGCCGGCCACGGGGCCGCTCAGGACTCCTTCCTTGGCAGCCGCCACGGCGCCCACGAAGGCAGGCTCGGTGGTGGGGGCGGAAGTGGTGGAGAAGGTGACGTCCGTGAGGGAAGACACGGTGGCGCCCAGTTTCTGGGCCACTTCCTCAAGGGTGGTGAGACCGGCCACCTGGGCGGCCACATCCTCCGCGTGCTTGGCAATGTACTTCTCACGATAGAGCTGGGAACGGATGGCCTCGGAAACCTCGTCAAGGGGAGTCACTCCTTCCTTGTGCTCTTTCTCCACGGCCACCACAAAGTAGTACTTGTTGTCAATGGGAATGACGTCGGAAGCCTTTCCGGGCTTGTTGTTGAAGGCCCAGCGGGTTACTTCCTTGGCGTGGGAAATGGAGCCGTAGGTATCTGTTCCCTCGTTGATATTCATGCTGCGGGCATAGGTGCCGGTGGTGTCGCAGACGGTCTTGAAGTTGGCGGCCTTACCCTGGGAGCGCACGGCCAGCAGGCGGGCCTGCTCGGAGATGGCGCGGTCCGTTTCCTTGGAAACGAGGGTCTCTTTCTCGAAGATGGCCACCTTCTTCTTGGCAACGGGCTTGGTGGCCTTGGTCACTTCCACCACGTGGGTGCCATACTGGGTGTGGAGCACGAAGGGCTTGCCCACCTGGGCTTCCAGAACGGGCTCGAATCCCTTGATCATGATATTGCGGGTCATCCAGCCCAGATTGCCCATCTCACCGTCCTGGGCGTTGCCCTTGTCGGCAGAATAGAGGTTGGCCAGGGCGGAGAAGTTGCCCTTGTTCACTACACCCAGGAGGCTGTCGGCCATGTGGGCGGCATTCTCGCCTACCAGCATGATATGACGCACATACACGGAATCCGGGATGTTGGCGCTGTCCATGATGCGGGCGGCGTAGAAGTTGATGCCGGACTGATAGATGGGAGAAACTCCGCTCTTGTTCTCGGAGACGAATTTGTCCACGTCGGCATTCACGCTGCGGAGTTCGCCGTCCTTGTACCAGGCGTCGTCCCACTTGCGGTCGGAGTTCTTCTGGAGGAAGGCACGCACGTTGTCCGTGGAGGCGAAGGTGTCGTAGAGGTCGGTGAACTTGGCGCTGGCGGCGGCAATGTCCTCCTGGGAAGGATTGAGCTCAAAGACCGCGTAGCGGATGTCCCGGTTGGCTTTCTGACGGAAGTTGTCCTTGTGGGCATCGTAGTACTTCTTGATTTCGGCGGAGGAAACCACCACGGTGGAGTCTTCCGGGAAGTAGGTTCCGGGCGCCAGCACAAAATCTACGGAGGCGGTGGCGTTGTTTTCCTCGATGGCCTTCTTGCGCTCCAGGGCATTCACGTAAGAACCGGCGTTATACAGGCCGATGTACTTCTCGCTGAAGCGGTTGGAACGGGCGGCGTTCTGCAGGTAGTCACGGATGAGGCGATAGCTTTCGCTGGATTCGGCCATTTCCATGAACTCGCTCACGCGGGCGGAGGAGTAGTTGCCCTGCTCATCGTAGAAAGCGCCGAAACCGGCGGCTACGGCGGAAGGGTTGGAACCCACGAACATGTCAATCTGTTCCTGCTGGCCCACGCGGATGCCGGCTTTCTCCATGGTAGGGGTTACCAGATAACGGTCTATGAGGTTCTGCCAGGCCATTTCACGGATCTGGGTCTGCTCCTCTTCGGAGGAAGAATTGGTGCCGGACATCATTTTGCGCACCTCTTCCAGCTGACGGACTTCACCGTCAAACTGCAGATAAGAAACGGATTTCCCATTGATTTTGCCGACATCGTTCTTGGAAGAAGTGGACTGGATGGTCTGGATGATGTCGGACGGGTTTACAAGGAAGAGTAAAAGACCGAAGGCAATGATGAGGGTTGCACCAATGCCAAACTTAGTTCTGATGGTCTCAAGAGCTGCCATTTTATATTTACTTTTTTAATATTTTCGAAAAAATCGCTTAAGGGCTGCAAAGTTACGAATTTTCTTCTAAATACCTACCATTTTTTTACGCGGGGGCCGATAAAGTTCACGGAGTCCACCACAACGGCGGTGGAATCGTTCTGAATCAGGAATTCGTTGTCGAAGGGATGCATGAGAATGGCGTTGCGGGCCATTTCGTCGGAGCGCATCCCGTATCCCTGCATGTAGCCGGAGGGAGAAGACATCTTCACGTAACAGTCCGTCCAGATTTCCTTGGCCTCGCTGTCCCAGTAGAGGGTGTCCGTCTCCATGGTCTCCTGCTGGATGATATTGCGCACCACCACGTCTCCGAAGGCGCTCCACACCTCTCCGCCACGGCGGCTTCCGGGGGCGGGCTTGTCATGGCGGGCGGTCCGGGAGAAAATGGTGGTTTCCAGCTTCCCGTCTTCCGAATAGCCGAAGACGCGGATGCCCTCAGGAAAGAGGTCATAGGCCACGGTATCATGCTCGAAAACCTCCATCCTGGGCGACTCTACGCGCATTGTGAGCCGGCCGTTCTCCGTGCGGACAAAGAACATCCCGTCCACCGTCTGGAGCGGCGTTTTTTGCAGGTCCAGTTTCTCCGCTTCCGCCAGGTTGCTCCGGCAGGAATAGACGACGAAAGCAAGCGCCAGGGCGCTTGCTAACGTTCCAGGTATGTGACGTACATTCACTATCGGCCACTGACGCGAACCGTGGTGAAGGCAGACATGCCTGCGCAGGACACGGTGTAGGACTGACCGGCGCTGAGGTCGTACATGAAGATCTCGGAGGCCTCGGGGTAGTAACGGGCCACGGAAGAGATGGCGGCGGCGGCGTCTTCGGCCAGGGTGGCGTCAGCGGTGCGGGCCTTCTGATAGAAGTCCGTGGCGGCCCAGTAGCGGGCGTACTTGTCCACTTCGCCGGAGCAAGAGGCGGAAGCCCAGAGGTTGCCCAGGATCATGTAGGCCTTGCCGGCATAGCCGTAATCCATCTCAACAGCCTTCTTGGCCGACTCGGAAGCCTTGCCGCGCATGTTGTTCTTGTAGCAGAAAGCGGCCAGTTCATAGTAATACTGGGCGTCGGTGGCGGCGTCGGACTCATCGGAGGCGATGGCCTCTTCCAGGTAACGGCAGGCATCGGCCACGTTGTCGCGGGAAGCGTTCAGACGGTACAGGCCATAGGCGCTGCGGAAAGAAGGATCCAGCTTGTACATGGAGGTGACGGCATTCAGGTAGAGGTCGTTGGAGGTGCAGTCCTCGGCCGAATTCATGAGCTTCACAATATTGGAAACCACGGCCAGGTTATTGGGATCCGCCTCATAACGGGGGCCGAAGATGGCGAGTAGGTTCTCGCAGGAAGCTACCTTGCTGTCGGCGAAGATGGACTCGATGGTGGCCTTCACCTTCAGGTTGTCCTCTTTCTCTGCGTCGCTCTTGGGGGTGGCGTTATCCACGTTGGCGGCCACCTTGTCATAGGTGGCAATCACATCGTCCGCGCTGAGCTTGTTCTCACGGTAGAGCGTGATGGCAGACTGAAGCAGGTTCACCTGCAGGGGACCGTTGGCCTGTGCACCCAGCTCGTCCACGATGGCGTTCAGGTTCTCATACGTATAGGCGGCGTCCGCGCTGCGATAATTGATGATATGCTGTCCCTTGTTGTTCAGGATGGATACCCGACGCTTGGGATAAGCGGCCATACGCTTGTCCTGCAGGGTGAGGATGGTGTCCACGATGGCGCTCTTTTGGGCCGCGTCCTTGGTCTGGTTGTACAGACGGGTCATGAGGGTGGTGCCATGAATGAACATGTTCTCGGAAGCCGTTGCCGGGCACACGGAATAGGCCTTGCGCCAGTTGGGCAGGGCGGAGTCGTAGTTCTTCTGCTTGTAGTACTCCTGATAATAGGAGAGGTACAGCACGCAATCTGCGCTGTCTTTACCATGACCGAAACGGGAGGTCTGGGCAAAGGCGCCCTGACCCATGAGGGTGATGGCGGCGAAGAAAATGAGAGCTAACTTTTTCATATCTTTTGCTTTTAAATTATTTTCTGAACAAGGTTTGTACCGATACTATTGATAGGCCCGTTTCTGGAACCAGATGTCAAAGATATTGAATCCTACGCTGAAACCAAAATAATTCTCTTTGACCTGGGAGGTCTGAAGGCCTCTTCGGCCCACCTCCAAACCCACGGAAAGGCCGTTGTACCAACGGAATACGGGGAGCGTCATGCCTAAACTCAAGCCCACGGAATTGACATGGGCCCCGTCCACCGTATAATAGGACTGCTCATAATAGGCGCCTGCCCGGTATGTGCAGCGGCGCATGAAATAGCGAATGTCGTTGCGGTTGGGGGTGATTTCCGCGCCCAAGCGGACACTCTGTCCCGCCCCGGGGGCGAAGACGGCGTCTCCCACATTGGAGAACCCGCTCACCTGGTCCAGCTTGCTGCCACTCCAGTCGGTGCGGGTGTAATCTACCTCCACCATGAATTTGTCCGTGTTCCGGTAGCTGACGCCCACGCCCAGCTCGTCTCCCATGCGGAGTCCTTTTCCGCTGAGTTCATCGGCCGTGCGCTTGCTGTAATAGCTTCCGAGGGTACGGTAATGACTGCTGTGCCCGAAGAATCCGGTGGAAATCCGGTAGGTGGCGCCCACCGTGAGGTAGGAGCCCGGAGCCAGCGCCTGCTGGTACTGGAGACCTATCTTGGCCGACAGATTATTGATTTGCAAGGAGTCTCCCTGGGTCATGGAGAGATAGGACTCGTCCGAACTGACAAGGGCGGATTTCTTGTTGATGTTGCCGAATACGTAATTGCCCTGAAGGCCGATGGAAAGGCGGTCCCAGAGGGTGATGGCGGCGGCGGCAAACACATTGTAAACGCCGCCGTTGCCCGTGGAAGTGAACTGGCGCCGGCCGGCTCTCACATCCATTTCCGTGTAGGAAATGCTGTAACCCACGTCACTGACCGGGCGCACGCCCACCATGAAAGCCGTGTTCTTCCACATGGGGAAGGAAATGGCCAGGTTGTCCGGAACGAAAGTGGCGTTGTAGGCCTGCTTGTCCCCTTCCTTGAAAAGGGAAAGGCGGCCGCCCAGGCTTACATCGGCCATGAAGGAAAGGGTGTCACGGGCGGTGACGGAGGCGGGATTGAGCACGTTCACGAAACGGTTGTTGCGGGCGGCAATACCCACACCGCCCATTCCGCGGTTCCAGGTGGTGCCCGGCTGGTGCAGGTTTCCTACGCCAAAGACGGAGTACGGGGAAAAGCCCACATACGTTCCATCCGTCTGGGCCCAGAGGGAGAACCCGGCGGAAAACAGGACGACGGCCAAGGCCAGCAATCTATTTCTCATTCCTTCGAACATACTCTTGCGCCATTAGTGCCAACCCCATCAAAACGAGGTTACAAATTACAAATATGGAACTTTTCATCCGTTTTGCAAAATAATTCGCATCCCCGCCGGTGAATACCACCACGTTGCCGGGATGAAGATTCAGGTAGCCTTCCATTTCAAATATGATGCCTGAAACCACTCCGGCCTCGATGGACGCCTTCTCGGAGAGGCCCAGAAGGTCCGGCGATTCCGGACTGTCCACCAAGGGCAGCGAGCGGGAATAGCGGCTCAGGGCCTTGAAACGGGTGCGGAAACCTAAGGAGATATTGCCTCCCTGATACAGCCCTTCCTCGGAGGTGAAGTCGATGGAGAGGGTGGTTCCGAAGTCCACAATGGTGCAGCCCTTTCCCTTGAAAAGATGCCGCGCCGCCACGATGGCCGCCGCCCGGTCATAGGACAGATAGGTGGGAAGACCCTGGGCAAGAAGCGTTTCCTTGTGGTTCTGATCCATCAGGACAAGGCGCTCGCACTCTTTCTGAAGCAGCCGGATATCGGCCTCAGAGAAAGGATTGACAGACGCTACCACCATCACCGACGGCTTGTCCCGCCGGGTGAGGGAAAGGATGAACTCCAGAAACTTCTCCCCCTGATAGCGGAAGGTTTTTCCCAGCGTCATTCCCTGAGCCCACGCGGCCTTGAGGGCGGTATTGCCTATTTCTATGAGCAGGTTGGACATAGCCTGCAAATTTACCAATTATTGCAGTTTTTTCAAAATATAGAGGGCCGATGACAAGGTATTCACCCCGCGGGAGACGGTGCGAAGCTTGCCTCCGTCCTGGTTGAACTTGTATTCCGCGGGATTCTCGTTCACCCGGGCGAGGATGGTTTCGAAGCGCTTGGACTTGTAGAAGGGAGACATGGGATTGCCCACGAAGAACATGATTTGCATCCCGTTCTTGATGATGATTTTCTCGAAGCCCGTCTGTGCACCCAGGTTTCTGATTTTCACCACAAAAAAGAGGTTCTGCACCTCCAACGGCAGCGGGCCGAAACGGTCGGCCACCTGCTGGCCCAGCCGGTCTATCTCCCGCTCGTCCGTGAGGGCGTCCAACTGTTTGTACAGGCGGATTTTCTCCGCCGTGATGTCTATGTAGTCGTCCGGAATGAGGGCGGGCTGGTCCGTTTCGATGGTGCAGTCTTCCACGTATTTCTCATGGCCCCGCTGCAGGGTCATCTGGGTTTCCATGCCCAGTTCCTCCATGGCCTCGGAGAGAATTTTCTGATAGGTTTCGTAGCCCATGTCGGATATGAAACCACTCTGCTCCGCTCCCAACAGGTTGCCGGCGCCGCGGATGTCCAGGTCCTGCATGGCAATGTTGAAGCCGCTGCCCAGGTCGGAGAACTCTTCGATGGCCCGCAGGCGCCGCCGGGCATCGTCCGTGAGGGTTACCAACGGGGGCACAATGAGGTAGCAGAAGGCTTTCCTGTTGGACCGGCCCACGCGGCCGCGAAGCTGGTGGAGGTCGCTGAGGCCGATATTCTGGGCCTGGTTCACGATGATGGTATTGGCGTTGGGGATGTCCAGGCCGTTTTCGATGATGGTGGTGCACAGCAGGAGATCGTAGTCTCCGCGCATGAAGGAGAGCATACGATCTTCCAGGTTGCGGGATTCCATCTGGCCGTGCGCCACGCAGATTTTCATGTCCGGGATGAGCCGATGCAGGATTTCCTCCACGGCCGGCAGTTCCTCCACCTTGTTGTGCAGGAAAAACACCTGTCCGCCGCGGTTGAGCTCGTAATTGATGACGCTCTTGATTTCCGTCTCGTTGAACAGGATAATCTCCGTCTGGATGGGGATGCGGTTGGGCGGCGGGGTCTGGATGATGGAAAGGTCCCGGGCACCCAAAAGGGAGAACTGCAAGGTGCGGGGAATGGGCGTAGCCGTGAGCGTAAGGGTATCTACGGTATTTTTGAGCTGGCGCAGTTTTTCCTTGGCCGATACGCCGAATTTCTGTTCCTCGTCTATGACAAGGAGTCCCAGATCCTTGAATTCAAAGCCGTTTCCCAGAATTTTATGGGTGCCGATAAGAATATCTATATTCCCCTCTTTGAGGCGTTTTTTGATATCCGTTATCTGCCCGGCCGTCCTGAGGCGGCTCACATATTCGATGCTGCAGGGAAGGTTCTGGAGGCGGGCCTTAAAGGTCTCGAAGTGCTGGAGGCTCAGGATGGTGGTGGGCACCAGCACGGCCACTTGTTTGGAGTCGCAAACGGCCTTGAAGGCTGCCCGGATGGCGATTTCCGTCTTTCCGAAGCCCACGTCTCCGCATACCAGACGGTCCATGGGGCAGTTGTCTTCCATATCGGCCTTTACCGCCTGGGTGGCCTTCTCCTGATCCGGGGTGTCCTCATACATGAAGGAAGACTCCAGCTCTTCCTGGAGGTAGGTATCGGCCGAAAAGGCGAAGCCCTCCGACGCCCGGCGCCTGGCATAGAGCTGGATGAGTTCCTTGGCGATGTCCTTGACGCGGGACTTGGCGGCGCTCTTGAGGTTGCCCCAGGTCTTGGAACCCAGCTTGTTCACACGCGGAGCCTCCCCTTCCTTAGAACGGAAGCGGGAAATCTTGTGCAGGGAATGGACGGAGACAAATACCACGTCTCCACCGCTGTAGATGAGTTTCACCACCTCTTTCACGCGGCCGTGGTCGTCTTTCATCTTCACCAGACCGCCGAAAACGCCCACGCCGTGGTCTATGTGCACCACGTAGTCTCCTATATTGAAGGCGTTGAGGTCGTTGAGGGTGAGCTGCTCGGTTTTTTCCACGGTCCGGCGAAGGTGCACGCGATGGAAGCGATCGAAGATTTCGTGATCCGTGTACCAGCACACTTTGTCTTCGTTGTCGATGAAGCCGGCGTGGATGTTCTTTCCCTTCACGAATTCCGGCAGCACGGCGTTCTCTTCCTGCATCATGATGGAACGGAGGCGCTCCAGCTGGCTTTCCTTCTCTCCGAAGATATAGACTTTGAAGTTGTTTTCCCGCTTGTGCCGGATATCTGAAATCAGAAGTTCGAAGTTTTTGTTGAAGACGGGCTGCGGGCTTATGTTGAAGTTGACGGTTTCCATCTCTTCCCTTCTTAGCGGGATATCCAAAAAAACGCGCTGGAAGG
>CAJOMB010000019.1 GCA_905235615.1 uncultured Bacteroidales bacterium
GTGGTTACGGGCAGCTGCACGAAGGACGTTCCGGCAAAGATAACCAGGCCGATGCGGTCTTCCTGCAGGCGGTCCGTAAGGCGGGAAATGGCCAGCTTGGCCCGTTCCAGGCGGTTGGGGGAGTAGTCCTGCGCCAGCATGGAGTTGGAAACGTCCAGGGCCACGATAATCTCCGCCCCTTTGGCGGTATGCTCACTCAGGCGGGCGCCGGTACGGGGCCGCGCCAGGCCAATCACGAAGAAGGCGAAGGCCAGGCACCAGAGGGAAATCCGCACCCATCCCTTGGACCGGGAGCGGGAAGGCATCAGGGCCTCCGTGAGGGCCGGGTCTCCGAAGGCTTTCACCCGGCGACGGCGAAGCTGCCTCAAAACGCCGTAGCCCAGCAGCACCACGGGAATGAGGAGCAGCAGGTACAGGAATCTGGAATCGGCAAACATCAACATTACGGGAGCCTCCTTAAAAATGCGCTCAGAAGCAGTTCTATCAGCAGGCAAATGAGCGCTGCCATAGCGTAGTTCCTGAACAGTTCTTTGTAAACGGGGAAGGAATCCACCGAGGTGCGTGTTTTCTCCATCTGGCCGATTTCCGCATAAATCTCCGACAACTTGGTATTGTCCGTGGCGCGGAAATAGCGGCCTCCTGTGCCGTCGGCGATGGTTTTGAGCAGGCCCTCGTCAATCTCTACCGGCATGTTTCGCAGTTCGATGCCCCAGGGGGTCTGTACCGGATAGGGGGCCGTTCCGTTGGCACCCACGCCGATGGTGTAAACGCGGATGCCGTAGGTCTTGGCAATCTCCGCGGCCATGGAAGGGTCTATCTCTCCCATGTTGTTCACGCCGTCCGTGAGCAGGATGACCACGCGACTCTTGGCGTCGGAATCTTTCATGCGGGCCACGGCGGTGGCCAGGCCGTTGCCGATGGCCGTGCCGTCCTCGATGAGGTCTGTCTGCACGTCCTTCATCAGGTTGATGAGGGTGGCGCGGTCCGTGGTGAGCGGGCACTGGGTGTAGCTTTCACCGGCAAAGACCACGATACCCATGCGGTCGGAGGGCCGCTGGGCAATGAATTCGATGGCGATGTCCTTGGCGGCGGACAGGCGGTCCGGGTTGAAGTCCCGCGCCAGCATGGAGGTACTCACGTCCATGGCAAAGACGATGTCGATGCCCTCCGTGTCCACTTTCTCCACCTGGGAGGAGGAACGGGGCCGGGCGATGGCAAGCACCAGCAGCACTAAGGCGGCGGTGCGCAGCGCGAAGGGGATGTGCCGCACAAGTTCCATGACGGAGCGCCCGCCGGCCGTCCAGGCGTCCAGCGTGGACACCCGCATGTGCGGTCTGCGGTCTTTCCATTCGATGTAGAGGTATCTCAGTACCAGAAGCACCGGGACGGTCAGCAGCCAGAGGAGTTGAGGGTATTCGAAATACATTACTTTTCCTCCTCTTGCCTTTCGTCATTGCCGGCTTGACCGGCAATCTCCTGCTCATACGTGGTAGTCACAAAGCGGACGGCCTGCGGCAGCACCTGCGCGTTTTCCTCGTCGGTGGCGGTGAACTTGGCGAATTTCACGAAATCGGCCCTTTCGAAGAGCGTTTTCATCTCGTCATAGAGATCCTGGGGGATATCGGCCCCCTTGAGGTCTTCGAAAATCTGGGCCGTGGTCATTTCCAGGGCGCCTACGCCGTAGCGCGCGGCCATGTATTCCCGCAGCGCGTCCGTGACGCCGGAGTAGAAGGTCTTCTGGTTCTCCGGCTTCCAGAACTTGTCTCCGCGGAATTTGTCCAACTGGCGGAGGGCGCGGATGTGGGCCGGCTCCCTGACCTCGTTTTCCTTGGCCTTCCTTTCCCGGTAGCGGAGCCAGAGGATGAGGGCGGCCATGGCGATGAGCACCATCACCGTGCCGTAAATCCAGGGGAAGAGCTCCGCCAGGGTGTAGGGGAACTTCACCTGCGGCTTGATGTCATGGGGCTGGAAGGTCTCCATGTCAATGGGCAGTTCCTTCACTTCCAAGGGTTCCCCGGGGGCGCGGAACACCAGGGTGTCGGCATCCAACAGCACGGGGATGTCCGGCAGGGTGTAGCTGCCGCCCATGAAAGCGGTGAGAACGAGGGAGGCCTTGATATCATAGCGGGCGGGCTTTTCCTTGCGCCCGCTCACGCGGACGGAGTCCAGCTGCCATCCACCCAGAATCTCTATCGGGCTGTCTTTTTCCGGCTTCATTTCCGGCAGGGCCACGGGCGTGCCCTCCGTCACGTTCTCCAGCACGAAGCCGTAGCGGAATTGGTCGGCCACCAGCACGGAATCCCGCTTCTGGAGGGGCTGCAGGAAGGTTTCGCCGCCTTCCTTCCGGATGCCCTCCGCGCCCGCGAGCGTGGAAACGGCCAGGGCCGATATGATGAGTACTTTTCCCTTCATACTATCTTCTGTGGAATAAGGAAAGGAGGCTGCGCACGTAGTCCTCCGAGGTGGAAATGTCCACATGGTCCACCTGGTAGCGGAGCATCAGGCGGTCTGCCGCGGCGGTGGTGGAGCGGAACCACTGCTCATAGGCTTTTCGCACGGAGGCCGATGCCGTATTGACCCAGCGGGAAGCCCCGGTCTCCGCATCCTTGGCGTTCACGAGACCCACGTTGGGGAGGGTGCGCTCGCGGGGGTCGCTTACCCGGATGACGGAAACGTCGTGCCGGTTCACGGCCACCTTGAGGGCATCCTCGTAGCGGGGGGTGCCATCGGCCTTTACATCCAACATGTCGCTCAGGACAAAGGCGGTGCATTTTTTCTTGATGGCGCCGGTGAGGAAGCGAAGGGCCTGGCCGATGTCCGTTCCCTCATGCTGCGGCTCGTATTC
Organism: uncultured Bacteroidales bacterium; assembly: GCA_905235615.1. Lineage (GTDB taxonomy): Bacteria > Bacteroidota > Bacteroidia > Bacteroidales > UBA932 > Cryptobacteroides. Next base: position 2,846 of record CAJOMB010000019.1, read on the forward strand.
CAGGATTTCCCGCACGATGCGGAGGAAATGGGTGCGGCCCTTTGCCGGGGGGATGAATTTTTCCACGCGGTCGCTGAAGAGGATGCAGCCCACTTTGTCGTTGTTGAGGATGGCGCTGAAGGCAAGGGTGGCGGCTATTTCCGCAAGCTGTTCCCGCTTGGTCTTCACCTGCGTACCGAAAAGGCCGGAACGGGAAATGTCCACCAGCAGCACCACGGTGAGTTCGCGCTCTTCCTCGAACACCTTCACGTACGGAGCCCGCATACGGGCCGTCACGTTCCAGTCCATGTTGCGCACGTCGTCTCCCCACTGATACTCGCGCACCTCGCTGAAGGCCATGCCGCGTCCCTTGAACGCGGAATGGTATTCTCCGGCGAAAACCTGGTGGCTCAGCGCCTTGGTGCGGATCTCGATCTTCCGTACTTTCTTTATTAACTCTTCGGGTGTCATGATTCGTCATGCCCGGCTTGACCGGGCATCTGCCTACGGAACAATGACCGTATTGAGGATTTTTTCGATAATCTGCTCGGGCGTCACATTCTCCGCTTCCGCTTCATAAGTAAGGCCGATACGATGCCGCAGAACTTCGTTGCAGACGGCTCTCACGTCTTCCGGAATCACGTAGCCGCGACGCTTGATGAAGGCGTAGGCCTTGGCGGCCATGGACAGCGAGATGCTGGCACGCGGGGAGCCGCCGTAGGAAATGAAGTTCCCCAGTTCCTTGAGGCCGTATTCTTCCGGGGTGCGGGTGGCATAGACGATATCCACGATATAACGCTCAATCTTCTCGTCCATATAGACGTCCTTCACCACATCGCGGGCGCGGACGATGTCTTCCGGCTTCACCACGGCCTGGGCCTTGGGGAAGGAGCCGCCACCCGTCATGCGGATAATCTGGCGCTCCTCCTCCTTCTTGGGGTAGGAAACCACCACCTTGAGCATGAAACGGTCCACCTGGGCCTCCGGCAGGGGATAGGTTCCCTCCTGCTCGATGGGGTTCTGGGTGGCCATCACCAGGAAGGGTTCCGGGAGTTTGTAGGTGTTGTCGCCGATGGTTACCTGATGCTCCTGCATGGCTTCCAGCAGGGCGCTCTGCACCTTGGCCGGGGAACGGTTGATTTCATCGGCCAGAATGAAGTTGGCGAAGACGGGGCCCTTGTGCACCTCGAAGCTTTCGTTCTTCTGGGAATAGACCAGGGTACCCACCACATCGGCCGGAAGGAGGTCCGGGGTGAACTGGATGCGGCTGAACTTGGCATCTACGGCTTTGGACAAGGTGTTGATGGCCAGGGTTTTGGCCAGTCCCGGGAGGCCTTCCAGCAGGATGTGGCCGCCGCTCAGCAGGCCAATCAGGAGGTTGTCCACCAGGTGTTTCTGCCCTACAATCACCTTGCCCATCTCCAGGGTAAGGAGATCTACGAAAGAACTCTCTTTCTGAATGCGTTCGTTCAATTCACGGATGTTTACGCTTTCCATATATTTTCTTACATTTGCATATGCGTTATTTCCTTTGCCTCTCTTATGACGGTTCCGCTTTTTCCGGATGGCAGATTCAGCGGGGCGTCCCTTCTGTCCAGGCTTGTCTGGAGGGTGCTCTTTCCCGGCTTTTGGGCAGGCCGATGGCCATTACAGGCGCCGGCCGTACCGACACGGCCGTGAATGCTTCCGGCTACGTGGCCCATTTTGACTGGGAGGGTGAGCTGCCCTTCGAGGCATCCGACTTTACCTACAAATTAAATGCCATTTTGCCTCGGGAAATCGCGGTTCATTCGGTGGCTCCGGTGGCCGATGACCTGCACGCCCGTTTCAGCGCCCGCCGCAGGGAATATACCTACTTTATTCACAGACACAAAGACCCTTTCATCCGGGGCTTTTCCTGGCAGTGCGGCTACCCGGAAATGGATTTCGAGGCCATGAACAAGGCCTGTCAGCATCTGTTGGGCACGCATGACTTCAGCTGTTTCGAAAAAAGCGGTTCGGACAACAAGACCTCCATCTGCACCGTCTTCGAGGCCTTCTGGAAACCCTATGTTCCCAGCTATCTGCAGGTTATGGATTGTCATTCTGAGCGTAGCGAAGAATCTGTGTACTGGTACTTCCGGATATCGGCCGACAGATTCCTGCGGAATATGGTGCGGGCCACGGTGGGGTCGCTCATCGAGGTGGGCCGGGGCAAACGCTCTCCCGAGTGGATGGCAGAACTGGTGGCCGGCGGCACCCGCAGCGACGCCGGCGAGTCCGTCCCCGGTCACGCCCTTTTCCTGAACCACGTTTCCTACTGAATGAACCTTCGGGCCGGTAAGAATATCCGGAATTATTCGTACCTTTGCGCCCGCTATGAAAATACTTTTTGTCATCAACAACTATTATATCCCGGGAAACGGAATTTCTGCATCGGCCCGCCGGACAGTGGCGGCCCTTAAGGCCATCGGAGAGGATGTGCGTATTCTGGCCGGTCCCAATCCGGACCCTGCCGGCCCCCAGCCGGACTTTCCGCTGAAGGAATTCAAGTTCCCCATATTCCAGCCCATCATCGAGTCCAGCGGCTTCTCCTATGCCGACGGCGATGTCAAGGTGATTGAGGAAGCGGTGCGTTGGGCCGATGTGGTTCACCTGGAGGAAACCTTCGTGCTGCAGTGGAAGGCAATCCGCTATGCAAAGAAATGGGGCAAGCCTCTTACGGCCACCTTCCACATGTTCCCGGAGAATCTGATTTACTCATTGGGGATAGGCCCGTTGAGGAACTGGAAGTGGATTAACCAGACGCTCCTCAAAGCCTGGAGAAAGCATATCTATGATGAATGCGCTTATGTTCAGTGCCCTACCGAGACGGTGCTGGACCGCCTGCGCCGCTATCATTTCAAAGCCAAGCTGAGCGTCATTTCCAACGGTGTCATCCCGGATGAATGCCGCCGGCCGCAGACTCCTCCGGAGAATTACCTGGATCCGGAGCGGCCCTTCGATATCCTGTATATCGGCCGGCTTTCCCATGAAAAAGACCAGCCCACGCTCCTGGAAGCCATGCGCTACAGCAAGTATGCCCGACGCATCCGCCTCCACTTTGCCGGCAACGGTCCCCAGGGCAAACGCTACAAGAAAAAGGCGGCCCAAATGTACAAAGAGGGCGTTTTCGGATATGAGCCCGTCTTCAGCTTCAACACCCGGGACGAACTTCGGAGGCTGGCTGCCACGGCGGACCTTTGCCCCCACTGCGCTCCCATTGAGGTGGAGGGCCTTTCCATCATGGAGGCCATGCAGCAGGGTGCCTGTCCCATCATTGCCGTGAGCCGCTACAGCGGCACTTCCCAGTTTGCCCTGGACCGCCGCTGCACGTTCCCGGCCCAGAACCCCGAGGCGCTGGCCCATCGCATAGACTATTGGCTGGACCATCCCCAGGAGCGCTGGGAGATGGGGCTGCGTCACGCCAAGTCCATGGAAAAGTATGATATAGAAAAGTCTGCCATCGCGCTGCGTGACGCTTTGGCCGCTACTTTGAAATAATTCCCCACAGCACCACGCCCACGGAGACGGACACGTTGAGCGAGTGCTTGGTGCCCTGCTGGGGTATCTCTATCGAGAAATCGCAGGCATCTACAACCGTCTGCTGTACGCCCTCCACTTCATGGCCGAAGACGAGGGCGTATTTGCGTCCCGGTTCCCGGCGAAAACGGTCCAGCTTCACGGAATGGACCGTCTGTTCCACCGCAACTACCGTGTAGTTGTCGGCCTTCAGGCGTTCTACCAGGGCCACCACATCTTCCACATGTTCGAAGGGGACTACCTCCTCTGCTCCCAGCGCCACTTTCCTCAATTCCGGGGAAGGGGGCAGCGGGCAGATTCCTCCCAGATACAGTTTATCCACCCCGAAGGCATCGGCCGTCCGGAAGGCACTGCCCACATTGTGGGCGCTGCGCACATTGTCCAATACCAGCACCAGGCCGCTCTGCGGGCGTTGGTCCCGGTACTCATCGGCCGTGAGGCGGCCCAGTTCGATGTTGAGAAGTTTTCGGTCTTTCATATCCGCAAAGGTAATGCTTTTTCCAAGTAAAATTGTATATTTGTAAGTTAGAAAAGAACATATACCACTATATGAAACACGACCTCCAAATTTTCGAACTCATCAAGAAGGAACAGGAACGTCAGTCTTCCGGCCTGGAACTCATCGCTTCCGAGAACTACGTGTCGGATCAGGTGCTCGCCGCCATGGGCTCCGTCTGTACCAACAAATATGCGGAAGGCTATCCCGGCAAACGCTATTACGGCGGCTGCGAGGTGGTGGACCAGATTGAACAGATAGCCATCGACCGGCTCTGCGCCCTCTTTGATGCAGAGTATGCCAATGTGCAGCCCCATTCCGGCGCCCAGGCCAATATGGCCGTCACCATGGCCGTTCTCAAGCCCGGAGACACCTTCATGGGACTGGATCTGTCCATGGGAGGTCATCTTACCCACGGCTCTCCCGTGAACGCTTCCGGCCTGCTGTATCATCCGGTGGCTTACGGCCTGAATCCGGAAACCGGCCTGGTAGATTATGACGAGATGGAGCGAAAGGCCCTCAAATGCAAGCCCAAGCTCATTATCGGCGGGGCATCGGCCTATTCCCGCGAGTGGGATTATGAGCGTATGCGGGCCATTGCAGACAAGGTGGGCGCCATTCTCTGGATAGACATGGCCCACACGGCCGGTCTCATTGCCGCAGGGCTCCTCAAGAACCCCGTGAAATACGCCCATATTGTCACCTCCACCACGCACAAGACGCTTCGCGGCCCCCGCGGCGGCATCATCCTCATGGGCAAGGACTTCGACAATCCCTGGGGACTCACCACGCCCAAGGGAGAAATCAAGAAGATGAGTGCCATCCTCAATTCCAGCGTCTTCCCGGGCATCCAGGGCGGTCCGCTGGAGCATGTAATCGCCGCCAAGGCCGTGGCCTTCTACGAGGCGGCCCAGCCGGAGTTCAAGGAATACCAGCAGCAGGTGGTGACCAATGCCGCCGCCATGTGCCAGGCCTTTGTCAACCTGGGCTACAAGATTATCTCCGGAGGAACGGACAACCACCTCATGCTCATAGACCTCCGCACCAAATTCCCGGCCCTCACCGGCCGCGTTGCAGAGAAGGAACTGGTAAAGGCCGATATCACCGTGAACAAGAACATGGTCCCCTTCGACAGCCGCAGCGCCTTTGCCACCAGCGGCCTTCGCGTGGGCACGCCGGCCATCACGTCCCGCGGCTTTGAGGAGAATGACATGACGGTTATCGTGGACCTGATGGAGGCGGTGCTGTCATCGGCCAACGAGCATTTCGAAGCCATTACCGCCAAGGAACCCACCGAAGCGCAGAAGGTAGAGTTGGAAGCCCACCATCAGGTGCTGGAAGAAGTGAAACGCAAGGTTCACATGATGACCTCCGGCCGCCCGCTCAACAGATATTAATCCAGGCTGTGGATGGCCAGGCCGCTGCGGAGCTTGGGCTCGAACCAGGTGGTCTTGGGAGGCATGATGTTGCCGGTATCGGCAATGCGGATGAGCTGGGCCATGGAGACGGGGTAGAGGGCGAAGGCCACCTTCATTTCTCCGGAGTCCACGCGGCGGCTCAGTTCTCCCAGGCCGCGGATGCCGCCCACGAAGTCGATGCGCTTGTCTGTACGGAGGTCCTTGATTCCCAGAATCTTGTCCAGTACCAGATTGCTCAGGATGGTCACGTCCAGTACGCCGATAGGGTCCGCGTCATCGTAGCGGCCCGGTTTGGCGGTGAGGCTGTACCACTTGTCTCCAAGGTACATGGAGAAGTTGTGAAGGCCCGTGGGGCTGTAGGGCTTGGCGGGACGGCCGCAGCGCGGCTTGGTGGCCACAGCCACCTCGAAGTCCTCTTCCAGGGCTTTCAGGAGGCCTTCTTCCGTGAGGCCGTTCAGGTCTTTCACCACGCGGTTGTAGTCGATGATGGCCAGTTCGCTCTCCGGGAAGCACACAGCCATGAAGAAATTGTATTCCTCGTTGCCGCTGTGGTGCGGGTTCTGGGCCTTCTTCTCAGCACCTACGCGGGCTGCTGCAGCGGTACGGTGGTGACCGTCGGCCACATAGAAGGCGTCCACCTCGGTGGTGAAGATTTCCGTGATGCGGGCAATGGTGGCATCGTCGTCTATGACCCAGAAAGTGTGCGTGAACTGGTTCTCGTCCATAAACTTGTACTCTGGCTTGCCGGCTGCCGCCGCCGCCATGATGGCCTGCAACTCCGCGTTGTCCTTGTAGGCAAAGAAGACCGGCTCTATGTTGGCGTTCTGGATGCGGACATGCACCATGCGGTCATCCTCCTTGTCCTTGCGGGTGAGTTCGTGCTTCTTGATGACGCCGGAGGCATAGTCGTCCGTGTGGGCGCAGAGGACAATACCGTACTGGGTACGGCTGCCCATGGTCTGGGCGTACACGTAATACTTCTCTTTCTCGTCCTGCACCAGCCAGCCGTTCTGTTTCCAGCGTTTGAAGTTCTCCACGGCCTTGTCATAGGTGCGCTGCTCGTGCTCACCGGCGATGGGCGTGAAGTCGATTTCCGGCTTGGTGATGTGCAGGAGGCTCTTTTCCCCGGCCATGGCCAGGGCTTCCTCGGAGTTGAGGACGTCATACGGAGGGGCGGCCACTTCGGTGACCAGGTCTTTGGGCGGACGGATGGCCGCAAAAGGTTTTACTCGTACCATTATTTTGTCATTCTGAACGGAGTGAAGAATCTATTTGTTTACTTGAAACTTGGTATTTCCGGTGGCAAAGAAATCCACAATCTGGCGGGCGGCGGCCAGGCCGGCGTTCACATTGGCCTCGGCCGTCTGGGCACCCATCTTCTTGGGCGTGGCAAAGACTCGGTGGCCGAAGTGTTTGGTGAGCTTGTCATAGTTGTCGGGCATCACATCGGCCACGTATTTGAGGTCCGGGCGCTCCTCCAAGGCCCTGAACAGGCCGTCCTCGTCCATCACTTCCTTGCGGGCGGTGTTCACCAGCGTGGCCCCCTTGGGCATCTTGGCAATGAGGTCGTAGCCGATGCTCTTGATGGTGGAAGGAAGGGCGGGGATATGGATGGAAAGATAGTCTGAGCTGGCATAAAGCTCTTCCAGGGAATGGACGGGCCTGGCTCCGCCGGCGACAATCTGCTCATCCGTGAGGAAGGGGTCCAGGGCCGATATTTCCATGCCCAGGGCGCTGGCTTTCTGGCCCACGAGGCGGCCTACGTTGCCATAGGCCTGCACGCCTAAGCGTTTGCCTTGCAGCTCGGAACCCGTGGCGGGCGTGAACTGGGTGCGGGCCATGAAAATCATGAGACCTATGGCCAGTTCGGCCACGGCGTTGGAGTTCTGGCCGGGGGTGTTCATGACCACGATGCTATGGGCTGTGGCGGCGGCAAGGTCCACATTGTCGAAGCCGGCTCCAGCCCGCACCACAATCTTGAGCTTGGGGGCGGCGGCCATCACCTCATCAGTGATTTTGTCGGAGCGGATGATGAGGGCGTCGGCGTCGGAAACAGCGGCCGTGAGGGCCTCCTGGCTGGCATAGTTTTCCAATTTTTCTACCGTGTGGCCGGCCTCGGTGAGGATGGACACGATGCCTTCCACCGCCTTGGCGGCGAAAGGCTTCTGGGTGGCTAACAAGACCTTCATTATTTCTTCAGTTTTTCAAATTCTTGCATGCAGTCAACCAGCGCCTGGACGTCTTCTACGGAGCAGGCGTTATACAGGGAGGCGCGGAAACCGCCCACGCTGCGGTGGCCCTTGATGCCCACCATGCCGCGTTCCTTGGCGAAGGCCATGAATTCATCCTGCAGTGCCTCGTAGCCGGGCGCCATCACAAAGCACACGTTCATGAGGGAACGGTCTTCTACGGCCGCTGTGCCCACGAAGAGGCTGTTGCGGTCTATCTCTGAGTACAGGAGCTCGGCCTTCTGCCGGTTCACCTTCTGGATGGCCGCTACGCCGCCCACACTCTTGATCCATTTGAGGGTTTCGTTCATCACGAAGATGTTGAATACCGGCGGGGTGTTGAACATGGACAGCTTGTCAATGTGGGTGCGGTAGTCCAGCATGGTAGGGAGGTGGCGGCTGACACGGCCCAGCGACTCCTTGCGGATGATGGCGAAGACCACGCCGGCCGGGCCCACGTTCTTCTGGGCACCGCCGTAGATGAGGTCGTACTTGCTCACGTCCACCGGGCGGGACATGATGTCGGAGGACATGTCGGCAATCAGGGGGCAGGGACAGTCCATGTCTTCCTTGATTTCCGTACCGTAGATGGTGTTGTTGGTGGTAATATGGAGGTAGTCCAGATCGGAGGGAATCTCAAAGCCCTTGGGGATATAGCTGTAGTTCTTGTCCTGGGAGCAGGCGATGGCATATGCTTCGCCAAGCCCCTGGGCTTCCACCAGGGCCTTGTGGGCCCAGACGCCGGTATCTAGGTAGGCAGCCTTCTTCTCCAGGTAATTCATGGCCACATAGAGGAACTGGAGGGAGGCGCCTCCGGCCAGGAACACCACCTCATGGGTGTCCGGGATGTTCAGGAGTTCTCTCCACAGGGCGCGGCACTCGTCCATCACGGCATCCCACTCTTTGGTGCGGTGGCTGATGGAGAGGACGGAGACGCCGGTGCCGCTGAAATCCTTGAGGGCGGCGATGGCGTTGTCGATGGCCACCTGCGGCAGAAGGCAGGGGCCTGCGTTGAAGACATGAACTTTTTTAGACATAATGGTTCTATTTGTTTAATTTTTTTAGCGTTATGGTTCCGAAAGTTACGTATTTTTTCGATAAAAGCTACAATTCTTCCATGTTTATTTTATCGGCCAGCCTTTCCCTGAAATCGTCCACGGCGGAAAGGCGTACGCGGACTTCCATTGAGCAGGTTTCCCCGAACTCCTGGGCGCTCTGGGGGAGCTCCATGTCCTTGAGCACCTTCATGACGGCGTTCATGGAAAGGTAGTCGAAGCGCAGACGGAAACGCCGGGCGGCTGTCTTCTCGATGAGGGTGGCCCGGGAGAGGGCATCGGCCGAGGAACTCTTATAGGCCCGGATGAGCCCGGGGATGCCCAGTTTGATACCGCCGAACCAGCGCACCACCACTACCAGCACGTCGCTCAGGCCCAGGGAGTCAATCTGCCCCAGGATGGGACGGCCGGCACTGCCGGAGGGCTCTCCGTCGTCGGAGGCACGCCATACATCCCCCTGACAGCCCAGCCGATAGGCAAAACAGTGATGACGGGCATCGTGGTACTGTTTCTTGAGGCCGGCCACGATGTCCTTCACCTGTTCCGGGGTCTCCACGGGATAGGCCAGCGCCAGAAAGCGCGAGCCGTTGTCCTTGAAAAGGCCCTCGGAGGGGGCGGCGATGCTCTTGTATCGGTCAGAGGTTTCCATCTTCCACGAAAATAGTGTTTTTTAAGATAATTTGCAACGGAACCGGAAAAAAGCAGTATCTTTGAGTTCCTAAAAGCGAGACGGGAATTATGGTATTTTCACTGCGTGTCACCCTTTCGGGCATCAAAGGTTTTTACAGGGTCTATCAGGTAAACGGCGCCACTACGCTGTATACGCTTCATAAGCAACTCCGTTCGGATTTGGAATTTCCCCAGGACCAGCTCATCATGTTCAAGGGCATGGACGTGATGGGAGGCATCGTGGGCCGATGGGGCCTCTTCGACCTGGGAGCCGGCACCGTGGACGAGGTGTCCCTGGAGAAGGCCGTGAAGGCCGGGACGGACACCTTCGTGTACTTCTACGACGTCACCAACAAAAAGAGCGTGAACATTGTGGTGGAAGGAGAGGCCGATGTCAAGGTTAGTCCGGACTTCCCCCTCCTGGCCGATTCCAAGGGCCCCAATCCCATCGAATTCGAGAACGGATATGTAGCCTTCGAAGACCTTCCCGAGCGGCAGCGCCGTCTTCCGGGAGAAGAGGATGAGGAGGATTTTGAGGACGAAGACCTGGATGCCGAGGAAGGGGAGGAAGAGGATGAGGACGGAAAGGAAATCTTTGACGAAGGCGAGGAGTAGCGCATGCCCCGACGCCTTGAGATTATACTGGGTCCCACCGCTGTCGGAAAAACCGGCTATGCCGTCCAGCGTGCACTGGAAGTGGGTTCACCTGTCATTTCCTGCGACTCCCGCCAAATTTACAAAGAGCTGAGAATTGGGACGGCCGTTCCCTCTAAAAGGGAGCTTCAGGCCGTCAAGCATTATTTTATCCGCACCGTTCCGGTAACGAGGGCCTACAATGCCGGCCTGTATGAGGCCGATGCCCTGAATCTGGTGAACCAGCTTTTTGCCAAGGGGCATGAAACCCTGGTGATGTGCGGCGGTTCCATGCTGTACATAGACGCTTTCTGCTATGGCCTGGACGATTTTCCGGAAGTGCCTCTCCAACTTCGCGAACATCTGATGGAATGTCTCAAGGACGAGGGGGTGGAGAGCCTGGCCCAGCAGCTGAAGGAACTGGACCCGGTTTCCTATGAAGAGCTGGACCTCTCCAACGGGCAGCGGGTGGTCCGTGCCCTGGAGGTGAGCATGTACACGGGAAAGCCCTTCTCCTCCTTCAAGACCCGCCGCTTCAGGACGCGGGATTTCGAGATTGTGAAAATCGGCCTGGACCGGCCGCGGGAAGAGCTGTATGAACGTATCAACGCCCGCGTTCTCAAGATGATGGGGCAGGGGCTGGAGGAGGAAGCACGCCGTATGTTGCCTTACCGGGACTTGCCGGCCCTGCAGACGGTGGGGTACAAGGAACTCTTCGAGTATTTTGACGGAAAATGTGACCTGGATACGGCGGTACGCCATATCCAGGCCCATACGCGTCATTATGCGAAGCGGCAGCTCACCTGGTGGAGGAGAGACGAGGAAATCCGGTGGGTCCGGGTCTGACTACAACGCTTTTTTCCGGAACAATCTGCGGAAAAAGCCCTGGATGGAGTTTTTTCCGTCTTTTTTCCCTTCTTCCATCATGTCATGACGGATCTGGTCCTGGTTCATCTGTTCCAGAAAGTGAAGGCCTCCGTCTTCGGAGGTTTTTTTGATTTCTTCTTCCATAAAACTATCCAATTTGTGCACCGTTGGTGACAACTTCCTGCGGCGTAATGAAACGCATCTTGCCGTCTCCCTGCTTGGCCATCAGAATCATGCCCTTGGACTCGATTCCACGGATGGTACGGGGTTGCAGGTTGGCGAGGATGCAGATTTGTTTGCCCAGCATGTCTTCCGGGCTGTAGTATTCCGCGATGCCGGAAACGATGGTGCGCTGGTCTATTCCGGTGTCGATGGTGAGTTTGAGGAGCTTGTCCGTCTTGGGGACGCGCTCGGCGGCCAGCACCGTGGCGGTGCGGATGTCCATGGCGCCGAAATCGTCGAAGCTCACCTCGGGCTTCTGGGGCTCCACCTTGGCGGCGGCTTCCTCGGCGGCTTTGGCAGCCTCTGCCGCTTCCCGCTCGGCCTTGATGGCCTGCAGGCGGGCCACCTGGGCGTCAATCACGCTGTCCTCTATCTTCTGGAACAGGAGCACGGCCTCGCCTATCTGATGCCCGGCAGGGAGGAGTTCGGCCTCTCCCAGCATGTCCCACTGCAAAACAATCTTGGTTGATTCAGAGGCCCTTTCTTCCGCGTCGCTTCGCGACCCTGTACGGGCAAATGCTCCAGAAAGGGCCTCTGAATCAGCGGGGATGGTATGCAGGGCCTTGCCCTCATCGGCCTTGTAGAAATTCACGGTGGGAGTGCCTTCACCGGCCCGGTAGTCCCGGCCGGCGTTGATGCCCACCCTCAGGATGTCGCGCAGTTTCTGGGCGCTGAAGGGGGTGAAGGGTTCGAAGGCGATGGCCAGGTCGGCGCAAATCTGCAGGCAGGTGTAGAGGATGCTGGCCGTGCGGTCCATATCCTCCTTGGCCACCTTCCAGGGCTCCATGTCGGAGATATACTTGTTGCCGATGCGGGCCATGTTCATGGCTTCCTTCAGGGCCTCGCGGAAGTGGTACGTCTCTACGTATTTCTCCAAGGCTTCCTTGCAGGGCTTGATGGAGGCAAGCGTCTGAACATCAATCGG
>CAJOMB010000020.1 GCA_905235615.1 uncultured Bacteroidales bacterium
TTTAAACTATAATTATCATGAAATTCCTTACTGACGAAAAGCTTTTGATCGTAGGCGCTGCCGGTATGATTGGCTCCAACATGGTGCAAACCGCCTGTATGCTGGGTCTCACCCCCAACATCTGCCTGTACGATATCTTTGAACCCGGCCTCAAGGGTGTGCTGGCAGAGATGGACCACTGTGCCTTCCCCGGCGTGAACCTCACCGCCACCATCGACCCCGCCGTGGCCTTCAAGGATGCCAAGTACATTGTATCGGCCGGTGGTGCTCCCCGCAAGGAGGGCATGACCCGCGAAGACCTCCTGAAGGGCAACTGCCAGATTGCCGCCGAATTTGGTGACAACATCAAGAAGTACTGCCCGGACGCCAAGTTCGTGGTGGTTATCTTCAACCCGGCCGACGTGACGGCCCTCACGGCCCTCATCCACTCCGGTCTCAAGCCTTCCCAGCTCACCTCCTTAGCCGCTTTGGACAGCACTCGTCTGCAGGAAGCCCTGGCGCAGGAATTCGGCGTACAGCAGTGCAAGGTTACCGGCGCCCACACCTATGGTGGTCACGGTGAGGCCATGGCCGTGTTCGCCTCCCAGGTGAAGGTGGACGGCAAGCCCCTCAGCGAGATGGGCCTTTCCGCCGAGCGCTTCGAAGAAATCAAGCACAACACCATCCAGGGTGGTTCCGCCATCATCAAGCTCCGTGGCCGCAGCTCCTTCCAGAGCCCTGCCTACCAGGCCGTGAAGATGATCGAGGCCGCCATGGGCGGTGAAGTCTTCACCTGGCCCGCCGGCACCTATGTGAACGAAGGCAAGTACAAGAACGTGATGATGGCCATGCCCACCACCATCGACGCCACCGGCTGCCACTTTACCACGCCTAAGGGTACCGCCGAGGAAATGGCCGCGTTGGACGCCTCCTACGAGCACCTCGTCCAGATGCGCGACGAGATTGTTACCCTGGGTATCGTTCCCGCCGTTGCAGACTGGAAGAAAGACAACGCCAACCTTTAATTCTTTCCATCCAGCATGATCACAACCCCGGCGCCAGCAATGTCACCGGGGTTTTTTAAAAACCAATAGCCATGTCAAGCAAACTTAACAAACCCGGCAAGACCTTCCTGATCATTGCCGCCACCATCCTGGTGCTGCTCGTGTGCGGCGCCAGCTGCTGCAAGCTCATCGACAACTCCGAGGTAGGTATCAAGTTCAAGAAATTCTCCCTCACGGAGCAGGGCAAGCTCATTACCCAGCCCGTCAACGGTCTGGTGTTCATCAACCCCTTCACCACGGATATCTTCACGTATCCCGTTTACGTGCAGCGCGTAGACTATCCCCCCTTTACGGTTACCACCAAGGATGCCGCCACCTTCAGCATGGACCCCACCCTGGCCTACATGGTGAACCGCGACAAAGCCACGGAAATCTTCACCAAGTACCGCAGGCCCCTGGCCGATATCGAAGCCGGTTACATGCGCACCTGCATCTACGACGCCTACCGCATCACCGCCAACAACTACACCTCCGACGAGCTCATGGCCAGCCGCGCCAAGTTTGAGTCCGAGGTCCGCGCCATGCTGGATCTGTCGCTGGGAGAAGAAGGCTTTGTGGTGCAGGAATTCACCTCCCAGATCACCCCTCCCGAGAGCCTCCGTCAGATGATTGACGCCAAGAACGCCGCCATCCAGAGCGCCCTCCGCGCCGAGAACCAGGTAAAAGAGGCCGAGGCCAACGCTAAGATCGAGATTGCCAAGGCCGAAGGTGAAGCCCAGGCCCTCAAGATCAAGGCCGACGGCGAAGCCTACTACAACCGCACGGTGGCCGCATCCCTGAACGCCCTCCTGGTGCAGCAGGACGCCATCCAGAAATGGGACGGCAAGCTCCCCGAATACAATGGCGGCGGCGCCCTTCCGTTTATTAATCTGAAATAACAGCACCGGGAGGAAGGGATGGGCTGGAGCTCCAACGGCGGAAAAGGGGCTCACCCGGTCGCTTGACCGGGGAACTCCTCCTTTTAGCCACGCCTTCGGCGCGTCTAACGTCGTCAAACAGTCCCCGTCATGCAAGCACCGCTCCCTGCACAGGCCCCCGCGCGGACCCTTTTCCGCCTACTTCCGCTCCAGCCCACCCCTTCCTTATATCGGCCTACTTGACAGCCAGCACTTTTGGCGTTTTTTGCTGGCTGCCACGTCACGCAAAACGCCGCGGCAAGCGTTTTTGGGCAAAAGTGCTTGCTGCGGCGTAGAGTATAATCGCCGGGACCCGGGGGCGGCGTACTTGCTTTCCATCCGCGCCTGGGTTTTTCCCATCTGCCTATGAGTTTACGTCTTTTCATACCTAAGGTAAGTTACAACTCCTCTGCTTTTAAAAAGCAGATTGTCAAAGGTTTGAAAATTTTAGCGGATTGCAAATTTTTCCCCACCCCGAACCAATCCTTCACCGCACGGTGCGTCCGCGCCGGTGAAGCCTAGCTTCCGTCCCTTTTTTTGTTGAGCAGGTAGATGCTGCCCGCAACAAGCCCAGCCACTATCAGGAAGGCCAGGGTGGTGTTAAAGCCGTCCCCATACTTGAGCTTCAGGTACAGGACGCCATAATTGAGGCCAAAAAGGGCCACGCCCCCGGCCAGGGCTACCCCAAGCGCCCGCACGGTGCCGCCGGGGTTGTCCTTCCAGGTCTTGTCCTTCAGGATTTTCCGGCCAATTACAGTTAAAGGGACAAGGCCGATAACCCCCGCCAGTGCCAGCAGGAGCGTTTTCCGGGCCCGGGCGGCCGCCTGCGCCTCCTGCGCCAGCCTTTCGGCCTCCTCGAAGCGCTCCAGGACGGCCCGCGTCTCCGGGGTCATGTACTCGCCGTACAGTTCCTCGGGGTTCTGCGCGGCAGCCGGCCATGCGGCCAGAAGGATGAGCAGCAAGAGGCTACTCGTCAGAAACGACTTCATAGTCAAAATAGGCTGTGGTAAGGATGTGCTTGCTGTCTCCCGGCAGGTCGGCATCATGCTCCTTGAGGAAGTGCTCGGCCAGAAGAATGTCCGCAATGGCGGTCCATTCATTGTAGGCCACCAGTACCACAATCATATCGCCGCGACTCAGTGCTGCCTCGGCTACTGGAGCTCCCTGATAAGCCGTCCACGGTTGCATTGGGTCATTAAGAACATATCGGTCCAGGAAAATGGGATAGGTTTCATCCCAGTCGTCCGGCATATAGAAGACCATTTTGTAGCGGGACGATGTATCTTCGCCGGCGTACAGGACATCCGTCACTACGGTGAAATCCCTGAAGCTGTGGTCCTCAAATACAATATGGGAAAGATAGATTTCCCCGCAGGGAACCTCTGTAAAGCAGCGTTTTTCCTTACAGCCGGAAAGGAGCAGCAAAGCAAGGGGAAGAAGGACAAAGAGTCTTTTCATAGCGCTATTCTTTGACTAAACGGACTGGGTATTTTCTTTGGCTCAGACTGGTCTCGCCCAGTTCCTCCCAGGTATAATAGCCATCCCGGTTGGGCGCTTGGAGCAGGGGATTCAGGATGATGACCTTCAGGTAACACCCGTCAGAGCCCGCAATGCCAAAGTCCCTCGCCGAGCGGCTTCCCACGGGATAGAGGAAGGAGATGCTGTTCCCGTTTTTTCCGGTAAAGACCACCCACTCTTCCCCATCCTTTTCCAGGGCGGTCTGCGTGCAGCCCTCGCGGAGTTCCTTGATTTCCGCCAGCGTGGGCAACCGCCACCCCGAGGGAATGACTGTTTCCGGGGCGATGTCTTCATCGGCCCACTGCACGCTAAGTCCCAGATCCACGGCCCCAGGTGCTTCCTGGGCACAGGCGCACACTGCACTTAGTAGCAGCGACGCAGCAATAAGCGCAATCTTTTTCATAGGCTTTAATCATCTACCCTGCCTGTTCCGCGGCAGTCCGGACAATTCCACTCTTTGACTCCTGTCTGGCCACACTGGCCACAAGGCTGATTGCCGGCGCCGCCACAACTGGTGCAAGTGATGGAACCGGTTCCGGAGCAGCGCTCGCACTTGATGGAGCCGTCTCCGCCGCAGTAACGGCATTCGTCATTACGTCCATGGCAATGCGGGCAGGTGTAATTTCCGCCACCGCCGCATGCTGTACAGCGGATGCTCTTGTGCCCGTTACAAAGGGAGCAATCTCTCCATCCGCGTCCTCCGCAGAAGGAGCAGTTTTCGGTAAGTTTTCCTGTGCCGTCGCATCGGGAGCACTCGCGGTCACCGGTAACCATGGCGGTAAGCAGGATAACACCCGCCATGACTAAAGCAAGTGAAAGTACCTTTTTCATACGTTTTAGTGTTTTCTGCAAAGGTATTCTTCTCCGACCATTTTCTTGTGGCGGAATCCGCTACAGTACGCTGATTTACAAGGTTATTTCCGTCACAATATTTTGTGATTTTTTTCTTGCGCATTTGGTTTTTATCCTTTATCTTTGCAAAAATCACAACATGTTGGGATATGAGTAATATCGGACAACAGATCAAGGAAAGGCGGAAAAGCCTGAAGGTTACGCAGCGCCAACTGGCCGAACTGGCCGGAATAGGAATCAATACGCTCACCAAGATTGAGCGGGGAGAGGCCAATCCCAGCCTGAGCATTTTGAATAAAGTTCTGGACACACTGGGCCTGGAACTGACCACTTCCATTAAACGCATTGACTGATGAGACAAGGATTTGTATATAACAACGGCAGGCTGGCCGGCGTACTTTCCGAGTTGTCTCCATCGGAATATGTTTTTCGGTACGACGATAACTATTTTTCCGACGAAAAAGCCCCGGCCATCAGTCTTACACTCCCCAAACATACCCGGGAATACCGTTCGGAATACCTGTTCCCGTTCTTCTCCAATATGCTTTCTGAAGGGCATAACAGGGCGGTGCAAGCCCGAATACATCATCTGGACAAGGACGATGATTTTGGCATTCTCCTGGCAACCGCACATACCGATACCCCTGGAGCTATAACCGTGAAAACAGCATGACCCCCCCACCTTTCACTCAGTACAGCGCTACGCAACTTCGTCACTTGACCGGCGGAGCTGCCGTTTCGCCCATTCTTCCTTTTGAGAGTCCGGCAAAGGAAATCTCCCGTTTAAATGGCAACCGGGGAAGGATCTCGCTCTCGGGTGCACAAAGCAAATATTCCGTTGTCATCCGGAACGGTCAGTTCCACTTGACAGAAGACGGAGAACAGGGCACGCATATCCTGAAACCGGCTATTACAGATTTTGAGCATTGTGCCGACAGCCCGGCCAATGAGCATCTGACCATGCAAATCGCAGAACGCGTTTTTCATATTGAGACCGCAGCCAACGCCCTGTGTTTTTTTAAGAACGGGGATGCTGCGTACATTACCCGCCGTTACGACGTAGCTCCGAACGGAACAAAAATCCAGCAGGAAGACTTTGCTTCCCTCGGAGGCATCTCCAAAGAACGATTTGGCCCCGATTACAAGTACACGGCTCTAAGTTATGAGGATATCGGGCATCTCGTGCAACGATTCATTCCAGCCTGGAGAATTGAGATGGTCAAGTATTTTGACCTGATTCTTTTCAATTTCCTATTTTCCAACGGCGATGCCCACCTGAAGAACTTTTCCGTGTTGAAAAACACGGCCGGAGACTATAAACTGGCGCCTGCGTACGATTTAATCGACACTCAGATTCACCTTCCCGGCGACAGCATCTTCGCTCTTCAAAAAGGTCTGTTTTCCGATGGACGCAGTTTTCCACTGGGTATAGGCAATAAGGACTTCCGTGCGTTTGGAATTGCACTGGGCATTCCGGAGAAAACTGTGGAAAAAGAGTTGGAGCGGTTCACTGCCGATTATCCGGACATTGCCCGCATGGTCAATGCCTCTTTCCTGTCAGATGAGTCCAGACAAAACTTCTATTCGCACTACCACACCCGATTGGTATCCTTCCTCAGGGCATAGCAATTTCCGTCACAAAATGCCTGATCACATCATCTGGGCAAGACATTTCAGCCAATCAAAAGCAGGATTCGCCGGGCTACACCGTCACCATTCCCTTGGCGGGCTAATCTACCAGGGAACCATCGGCAGGGTCCAGGTGGTGCCAGGTGCCGTCTTCCAGCTGGATGTACAGGCTGGGCTCTTCTTTGAACTTAAAATCCTTCACATCGTTGTACAGGCGTTCGCCGGAGAGGTTAAAGATGGAATACCCGTCCTTGTCTTTGGGGTGGAATGATCCCAGAATGAGCGCGTGACCGGGAATCACAGAGAAGACAGTGTAGCGGGCTTCCCAGATATAGGCAATATCCAGCGGATCACCGGATTGCAGGATAGGAACCAGTTTATCGTCCTCTATCTTAAACACCCCGCACCCCCGGATGAGCCACTTGGTCTTGGGATTCTCGATCCCTTTGGCCCAGTAGTATCCGTTTCCTACAACCACCAGACCTTGTGCTTCCGGGACGTAGCGATCTCCCTCAATAAAGTCTACATCGGTGTTGGGAAGGAAGACGATGGAACCTTCTTTGTTCTTGAGTTTGGGAGCGGTAACCCAGACACTGGTAGCATTGTCCCAGATAGCCGATACAACTGCCTCACTGGTCCATTTGTCTTTGGTCAGTTTGATTTCATAATTGCCGTACTTTTTCCCCAGGTTTTCGTTCTTCTGGGCAAACGCGGGAGCCGTAACGAGTACGGCCAGCAAAAGAATAGCTAAACGTTTCATAATCAATATAAATCTGAATATTCAACAATGGGTCCGGTATAGCCTTCCAGGCCCGGGTTTACATAATGATAGACTTTGCCGGAAGGCAGGGTGATGTCCATTTTCCCGATTTGCGCAAAGTGCTGATAGATAAACAACGTGGCTGTCTGCAGCAGGTCTTTGGTCCGGACCGATGCAAGTGCTTCCCGGAAAGCCGGGCCTTCCTCAATGGGTACGGGTAAATAATAGATGGGGATGGGCGAGAGATTACTGGTGAAAGGGAAAGCCCCTTTGTCGGCATCGTACGCGTGCCAGTTGATAGTCATCCCACTTCCGGACTCGGCTGCCTTCTTGAGCTGCGCTCTCAGGAAGTCCTTCGGGAAGCTCTCCATCTTCTTGTCAACGTAAGCTTCATTGTCGGCCGGACTGGCCTGGCGGGCCTCGAACTGGGCCTGTGTCTCAAACTCATCCTTCCGGTTCAGATATTCCTGGCGCTGGATGCGGGCGAGCATATAGTAATCGGTTGTATTCAG
Organism: uncultured Bacteroidales bacterium; assembly: GCA_905235615.1. Lineage (GTDB taxonomy): Bacteria > Bacteroidota > Bacteroidia > Bacteroidales > UBA932 > Cryptobacteroides. The sequence continues at coordinate 7,211 of CAJOMB010000020.1, forward strand.
CGAGTTCAGGTATAAATACATCTGGCTACGGTCCAGGATGAGAGGCTCCAGGATGTAGCTGCCATCGGTCCAGTGCCTGGCACCCCAGCAGCCATCCTTTTTCACAAAGAACAGCTTTTTACCCACATACTCGCTACCCAGTGGACCAAATTTCAGTAAATCTGGGTCGTTGTCCACAATCTGGATGCTCTCAAACGCGGGCTCCAGTACCGTCTTCCCCTGGGGGGTGGCAAAGCCATACAGGCCGTTTTGTTCGAATACGTAACCGTCCTTGGTGAAGGTGACATCGTCGTAGAGGGCGGGCGTTTTTGTACCATCGGCAAGGAGTACAAAGTATTTGTCTTCTCCTTTCCGGCGGGCCGATACGCCATATTCATCCACATGCATGCTCTCATGCTCGAACGGGAGGATGACTTCGCCCTTGGTGTTAACCAGGCCGCATTCCCCTTCACCCATCAGGGCCCAAGCCCATTTTTTCTTGCCGAGGACCGTGCCTACATCTTTGTATTTCACGGGAATGAGTTCCTTGCCATCATCGTCGATAATGCCCGCAAGACCGTTCTTCCAAACGCAGTTCTGCGTACCGTAGAACTGGATGCTGTCGAATTGAGGAGCGGCGACTTCTTTCAGTGTAATGGGATGCTTTTTGATTTCATCGGCCCCGGCGCGGGCCACAGCGTAGAGGCCCCAGGCGCCATCTTTCTGCAGCATAAGCTTGGATCTTTTTAGAGAGAACTCCACGTCCTCTGCCGGGAAGGGCGAAATGATGGTGGCATGTCCCTGATAGATGAAGGTGCCCAGGCCGAATTCATAGACCTGCCATTCCTGCAAGGACTGTCCCTTTTTTGTTTTTGACTGACATGTGATGGCGTAGGGCTTGTTCATATACTGATCCAGGTATATCTGGTCGAATTCCGGCTTCAGGATCCAGAACCCGGACGTGGGCTGGGGATTGTTGGACTTGGAACCGGCCACGTAGGCATTGTGCCAGATGCCCTTCTTTTGAGTTTTGGGGTCCCGGAGCACCACGCAAGTGTGATCATCGTCGCGGTTGTACTGCGTTTCAAAGGTGAGCTGCTGGGCAAAACCGTCATTGGAGTAGTAATTGTTGTCCCCGTGGCTGTGATCCATGGCGCTGGTAATGAGACTGGAGATAGCGCTGCCTAGAACGGCGGCGCCGGCTCCTATGGCCGCGCCTGTCACCGTAGAGGAAATGGACGAGGAGGAACTGCTGCTGGATCCGGATCCGTTACTCCGGTAATAGGGGCACCAGTTTTCATGCTGCCAGGGATAGGTAATATTGCCCATGGTGATGCCGCAGTGCGGACAATGCTTTTTTCCCTGGGTGGGATTGGCCGTCGTCTGTCCAACCGCCTCTCCATGGCCAAGTCCGGCCTGGGCAAAAATGCTCACAGTGGTTAGCAGAGCAAAAAAAGAAACAAGAATTGTTTTCATCGTCTTCGTGTTTTTCACAAAGGTAAACCTTCTGGGAAACTCTTTTGTGGCGGAATCCGCCACAGGGGCCTGATTTGCAAGGTTTTTTCCGGAGGAAGCCGTATCTTTGTAAAGGTATGACATGCCTTGCCTTCATCCTATCTCTGCTGCTTACAGCGCCGCGTTTTCTGAACTACAGCGCGGCGGACGGGCTGCCGTCCAATACGGTTTACGCCATAGCGCAGGGGGCCGATGGTGCCCTATGGATAGGCACCCGGAACGGCCTGGCCCGATTTGACGGCATGCACTTCCAAAGCTGGAAGGAGTACGGCCGGGTGAATGCGCTTACGGTGGATAAGGCGGGCCGATTGTGGGTAGGGAGCACACAGGGGCTCCGGGTAAGAGATGATGGCATTGCCGGCAACATCCGAGCGCTGCACACGGACGCGGAGGGCTATGTTTGGGCCACCGTGGGCGATACGCTGCTGCTGAAACTGTCCTACAAAGACGGTATCCGGGAGGAGGCCCGCTGCGCTTACGAGAAGCGGGATTCTGAAGGCGACTACCCCTACTATCAAATATATGAGGCGCAGGACGGAAAGCTTCGGATAGCCGGCCGCCTAGTCTCTAACCAGTATGTAGAAGACAAACAGAGCCCGCATATCACCCTCCCCTCATGGGAAGGGGTGCTGTGCATCGGAAGCTACGCCGAAACCGGCGGAAAGCTCTACGCGTTTGATGACCACACCTCCCTCCTTCATACCGTTGAGGCGGGTGCGACCATCTCCCTGGGCCGGCTTCCCATTGCCCACGCCCGGCTTTTGGCAGACCATAAAGGCCAGCTCTGGGCTGCAGGCTCCTACGGCGTGGGGCCGGTCAATACGGAAAAACCGGAAGACACGCCCGTCTATCAAACGGCCTCCACAGAACTCTACTGCCTCTTCGAGGATCGCCAGGGGAACCTCTGGGTAGGCGGCGATAACGGCCTCTCGGTCCTCTGTCCTGCCCTGCAACAGGTGCGAACACTATCGTCGGCCAACATCACGGCCCTCCTGGAAGACCATACCGGCAAAATATGGATGGGCCGGGCCGAAGACCGCGTTTCCTGCCTCTACGAAGACCGTAGCGGCACCGTGTACGTGGGCCTGTGGAACAACACCGGCTGGGAGGTCTGGAAGGACGGCCGCAAAGCATACAAGGACCGCCTTACCGGTCCGCTCCCCAAGGAGCAGATAGAGGCTCGTTCCCTGGACGGCGCCAACTGGATCTCGGACTTTCTGGAAGACGGAGAAGGCCGTTTCTGGGTGGTCACTTGGGAAGGTGTTGGCCTCAATGAATGGGATCGCTACGCCCGAAAGAGCCTTCCGCCCCGCTGGCTCAGCCCCTTCCGCTATCCCTCCCTGCAAACCGATACCAACATTTACCTGAGTTCCCGTCTGGGCAGCCGCCTCATCGAAGATGCCAAGGGAAACCTGGTCTATGCCACCACGCAGGCCGGAATCAATGTTATAGACAAGGATACAGGACTGGTAACCAAATACTACCGGGGGAATTCCTCCATCCCGGACGATTATGTCACGGACCTCTGCCTTGCCCCGGACGGCAGTGTCTGGGCAGCCACCCGCAGCGGGCTGTGGAGCCTCTCCGGCGCGCATTTCCTGGACGGTATGCTGGTGCAGTCGGTGGAGGCCGATGCGAAAGGCCGCCTCTGGGCGGGCACGGAAGACGGCTTGTATTTCATTGACACCGATGGCAGCGTAGGCCGGGTCCCCGAAGAACTGGGATTTCCCTCGAACATCTATGGCGAGCATGTCTCCTGCCGCTTAAGGGATGGCTCTCTGGCCTTTGGCGGTTCCGTCGGCGCAGTGGCCTTCCATCCGGACAGTTTGCTGGCCCTATCGGCACAAGGAAACCTGCCGCTGGAAAAGTGGGTTCGGCACCGCTACCGCCTCAACGGCGGCGAGTGGACAGACAGGCTCTTTACGGGATTGCCGGACAATATGCGGGCCGGTCGGTATACTCTGGAAGAGCAGGCCTCCGACCTCTTTGGCCGTTGGGGTTGTGGAGGAGCCTCTGTCCGGATCCTCCGCGTGCCCCCGCCCCTTTGGCTCCGCTGGCCCTTTCTGCTGCTGTACATGCTGCTTGTTGGTGCCATCCTGTGGACGTTTGTCCGCCTTCGTGAACGTCGTCTGCTTGTGGCCGAGCTGGACAAGCGCAACCGTTTCTTCTCCATCATCTCGCACGACCTCAGAAATCCAGTCATTGGCAACAGAATGCTCGCCAGGGAGTTGCTTCGGCAGGCCGACCATCTTACACCGGAGCAGCTTAAAGAGGGCCTCCAGGCGCTCTCAGAGTCGGCCGACAAGGCCTCTTCGCTTCTGGAAAACCTGCTGCTTTGGTCCCTGGACCAGAAAGGGATGCTGAAACCGGTAAAACGGGAAGAGGACCTGACCTTGCTGACGGAGGAAGCCAGAGGCAGCATCCAGGGCGACAACGTCATCCAAGTGGACATTCCGGAGGGACTCAGCGTTCTGACCGACCGCAATATGCTGCTGACCTGTTTAAGGAACCTGCTGGACAACGCCGTAAAAGTGACGCCTCCGGGAGGAAAAGTAATTCTGAAAGCCCGAGGACGCAGCATCGTCATAACCGACGAAGGCCCTGGGATGAAAGATGGGACCGGGGGTTGGGGGCACGGACTGGGTCTTGTGATTACCCGGGAATTATTGGAAAAGATGGGAGCCTCCCTGCAGATGGACAATCGGCCCCAAGGAGGACTGGAAATAAGAATCGACCTATGATAAATGTACTGCTGATAGAAGACTCTGCCGTCTTTGTAATGGGGCTCAAATTGGCCCTTACGGCCCAAAAGGAATTTGCGTCTGTAGAATCCGTAGCCTCGCTTGGATCGGCCGTGGCCTTTCTGAACGCCCATCCCCAGACAGATGTGGCGGTTGTGGATATCACGTTGGAGTCGGACACGGACGGACTCACTCTCCTGGGTATCATCCGGGAAGCTTTTCCCGCTGTGCGCACATTGGTCCTCTCTCATTATAAGAAGCCGGCCTTTATCATGAAGGCCATTTCTTCCGGAGCATGCGCCTATCTGGCCAAAGACTCTTCTCCCGAATCCATCATGAAAGCCATAACTGATGTAGCAGCCGGTAAGTGCCTTTTCTTTGGCGAGACCCTCGATTCGGCCCGGATTATCCGGCTGTTTGGAGGGCAGGAGAACCTTGAAACCCGTAAACCCCAGGGACTTACACCCCGTGAACTGGATGTCCTTCAGCTCACCACGTCCGGTTACAGTAATGCCCAGATAGCCTCTGCATTAGAAATCTCCCTTAATACCGTTGACAGCTACAAAGAAAGAATCAAGACCAAATTCGGTCTGGACAGCATCGTAGAGTGTGTTGCCCATGCGGTGGCCGATGGGCTCGTGAGTGTGTAGCAGCTAAGCCGGCCAGATCAGAAGTCCTATCCTATAGGCGGCAAAGGCAAAGACCCAGGCTACCAGAATGGTATAAAGACACAGGAGAATGGCCCACCACCAGGAATGTGTCTCGTTTTTGATGGCCGTGAAGGTGGCGATGCAGGGGAAGTACAGCAGCACAAATACCATGAAAGCCAGGGCCGCCGCGGTGGGAACGGTGGCTTTGAGCGCCGCCTGCAGCCGGGTGTCGTCCTCCGACCCCAGGCCTTCGTATTCCTCGCCGTCCTGGGCATACATCACGCCCATGGTGCTGATTACCAGTTCCTTGGCGCCCACACCGGCCAGCAGGCCCACATCCATCTTCCAGTTGAAGCCCAGCGGCTCGTTAATGGGTTCGATGGCCTTGCCCAGCATCCCGATGTAGGAATGTTCCTGCTGATAGCCCGTGGAGGCGTCCTCATGCCGCGGGAAGTAGCCCAGGAACCAGATGGCGATGGAGAACAGCAGGATGGTGGTGGCCATCTTCTCTAAATACTGCTTGCCCTTCTCCCAGGTATGGCGCCAGGTGGCCTTGGCCGTCGGGACGCGGTAAGGCGGCAGCTCCATCACAAAGGGAAGGTCGTCGTCCTTCACGAACTTGCTAAAGAGAAGGGCCGATACAATGGCCAGCACAATCCCTATCAGGTAGATGCCCAGCAGCGCCGTAGCCGGAGACGCGGGGAAGAACGCCCCTGCGAAGAGCACGAAGATGGGCAGTCGGCCCGCGCAGGACATGAAGGGGATGATGGCGAGGGTGACCAGACGGCTCTTGCGGCTCTCGATGGAGCGCGTCGCCATGATGGCCGGCACATTGCAGCCGAAGCCCATCACCATGGGGATGAAGCTCTTCCCGTGAAGGCCAATCCGGTGCATCAGCTTGTCCACGATGAAGGCCGCGCGCGCCATGTAGCCGCTGTCCTCCATGATGGAGATGAAGAAATACAGGATCATGATGTTGGGAAGGAACACCAGCACGCTTCCCACGCCCGCGATGATCCCGTCCACCACCAGGTCTTTGACCCAGCCTTCGGCCATCAGCGCCCCCACTTTTTCACCCGTCCAGGCCACGAAGGCATCAATCCAGTCCATGGGATACTGGCCGATGGTAAAGGTGGCCCAGAAAATGAACCACAGCAGCAGGATGAAGATGGGGAAGGCCGCCCACCGGTTGGTGACCAGGGCGTCAATCTTGTCGGTGAGGGTGCGCCGGGGCCGCTCCTCCTGGTATTTCTCATAGGTCTCGGCCAGGGCGCCCTGGATAAAGGCGTACTTGGCATCCACGATGGCGCTTTCGGCCGATGTGTCCAGCAGCTCCCGGATCCGGGTCTCCTCCTGCTGGCGGGCCTGCTGCAAGGCCTTGATTTCCGGAATGCCGGAGAGCGTCTTTTCCACGTCCTTGTCCGTCTCCAGATATTTGATGGCCAGGTAGCGCGTGGAATACTGCGAGCGGAGGTCTTCGTTTCCGTACAGGATCATCTGCAGGCGTTTGATGCTCTTTTCCAGCTCCGCCCCGTGGTTGATGTGGATGTGACGGGCCAGGTGGGGGTCCGACTGCTCGTAAATCTTGATCACCGTGTCGAAGAGTTCCGGGATGCCCTGGCCGTCGCGGCTCACCGTGGGGCATATGGGCATACCCATGAGGTAGCCCAGCTGCCGGGTGTCTAGTTTGTCACCCTTGTGCTGCAGCTCGTCGTACATGTTCAGGGCCATCACCACCCGCAGGTTCATGTCGATGAGCTGGGTGGTCAGGTACAGGTTGCGCTCGATGTTGGAGGCGTCCACCACGTTCACCACCACGTCCGGCATGGCTTCCAACAGGTTCTTTCGCACGTACAGCTCCTCGGGGGAGTAGGCGCTCAGGGAGTAGGTGCCCGGCAGGTCCACCAGGGTTATCTCGTAGTCCTTATACTTGAAATGCCCTTCCTTGGCATCCACCGTTACGCCGGAGTAGTTTCCCACATGTTCGTGGCCGCCGGAGGCGATGTTGAAAAGGGAAGTCTTGCCGCAGTTGGGGTTTCCCACCAAGGCCACGCGAATGTTGTGGTGGCGTTCCTCGGCCACATGGGCCAGGGCTTTGTCCAGGCGTTCCTTTTCGTCCAAGTCGCCGGGAAGGGCCTGGAGGTGCTCGTCGCTTGTGAGGGCCTCGCGGGCCTCCTGCTCCGTCACCACCTCAATCTGGCGGGCTTCCTCCCTTCGCAGGGACAGCTTATAGCCGATAATCTCGTATTCAATAGGGTCCTTGAGCGGTGCGTTGAGCACCACCCTAACCTCCTTCCCGGTAATGAAGCCCATCTCTATGAGGCGTTTACGGAAACTGCCGTGTCCGTTCACACGTTCAATGACGGC
>CAJOMB010000021.1 GCA_905235615.1 uncultured Bacteroidales bacterium
CATCCCCCTGAACCGACAGGCGGAAAAGCTTTTTGGCCGATGTTCTCATAGGGAAGCGCTTCTCCCCCGCCACATCCACATGATAGACGTCAAAATCCGGATGCCACTTCAAGGCACCCTTCACCCGCTTCACATAGTCCGGCGGAGGGATGGCGCCGGGCGTGAGGATAGCCACAAACGGCTCCTGAACCTGCGACCAGCTGCCGCGCACCACCTCGAAGGGAAACTCATCCTCCGTGGAGGAAGTCATATACACCCGGAAAGCCTTGCTGCTTTGGAAACTGAGGGCCGACAGGATTCTTTCATCGGCCACGGGTAAATAAATGCCTATCATAAATAAGTGCCTATCAAATATCTTGAACGTTTTTAAGCCAGGTGCCGCGATACAGGCGGAGCAGGAAAATGAACCCGCGGAAGCTCAGCACACCCAGAAGCCCACCAGCCCGTAGATGCGGGTGATAAAGATGGCCGGGATGATGCGGACCACCCACATGGAGCCGAAGTTCATGACGCTGGGCCACTTGGTGTCGCCGGCGCCCACGCAGCAGCCGTAGATGACCATGGCCGCCGCATAGCCCATCTCTGCAAAGGCTTCTATCCTCAGCACCCTGGCGCCAAGGCCGATGACCTCCGCATCGGGAGACAGGAGCCCCATCATCTGCGGGGCGAAGATATACATCAGGATGGCCAGAAAGCCCATGATGCCCATGGCCATGAAGGTGGTGATCCAGGCGAAACGGGTGGCCAGCTGCCTCCGGCGGGCACCGAGCGACTGTCCCACAAGGGTGGTGGCGGCATCGGCAATGCCGGCTCCGGGCATGTAGCAGAGGCTCTCCGCCGTGATGGCGAAGGAATTGGCTGCAATGGCGATGGTGCCCAGCGGGGCCACAATCACGGTGGCGGCAATGTAACCGCCCCGCATCAGGAGGTTCTGGAAGGCCATGGGACCGCCAATGTTCAGGGCCTTATCCACCACTTTGCGGGTGGGACGGAAACTCCCCTTCTCCTGAGTGAGCTTCATCTCCTTGCTGCCGAAGGCCAGGAAAGAAAACATGGCGATCCCCGTAATCACTTCCGCCACGCCGCTCCCGAGGGCCGCTCCCACCACGCCCATGTCCAGCACATAGATGAACAGGTAATTGAAAAGCACGTCCAGAACGCACATTCCGATGCTCAAGTAACTGGGCACCTTCATGTTGCCGCTGGCCTGCAGCATGGCCGCACACATCCAGTCCATAATTATGAACGGCATGAAAAGGGACATGATGAGGAAGTAGCGGGAGGCTTCGGAGGCAATGTCTTCCCCGCCGCCCAACCAGTAGGGCAGCTGCCGGGATACGGCCACGCCTATGAGGGCGATAAAGGTGCTGAAGCCCAGCACGCACACCAGGGCCTGGCGCAACACCTCACGGGCTCCGTGGAAATCGTTGGCGCCAATCCGGTGCGCCACCTGTACGGAGAAGCCGGTGGAGGCTGCCATGCCAAAGCCGCCCATGAGCCAGAGGCAAGTGGAAACCAGGCCGATGGACGCCCCCGCCGCCGGGCCCAGATGGCCCACCATGGAGGTGTCGATGTACTGCATCATCACCGAAGACAGCTGGGCCAGGATGGCCGGATAGCTTAGCATCAGGGCCAGTTTAACCTGCTGCCCGATGGTGAGGGCGGCTCCGGAGCGGATGTTTCCCAGCAGTATGTCTTTTGTTCCGGCCATTATCGGTAATGCGGTACTTCTTGTCTGTCAATAAGCTCCCGGAGTACCGGGAGATACGTTTCATCGGCCGTTCCAAAAGCGGCGGCCACTTCTTGCAGGGTGTATTGTCCATCCCGGTCCCCTATCCAGGCCTTGAGGCGCTCCGCCAGCTCCCTGGGTTTGGCCCTGGCGGCCCGGCAGATGTCGCATTGACCGCAGGGCTCGCTTTCTTCCTGGCCGAAGTACCTGAGCAGGAAGCGGCTCCGGCAGGTATCTTCCTCCTCCACATAATCCGTCATGGCCCGGGTCCGCTCCGCAAAGGTGCTCCTCAGAAGCTTGTAACGCTGAGGACTCAGCTGCACGTTTCCGGGGCGCAGGCGGTTGTGCTGCAGGAAAAGCACCGTGGCATGATCGGCCGGAATGTAACGGATGATGTGATGGACGCTGAGGCCGTACAGGAGCTGCCGCAGGGCGGGGATGCTTACGCCGCAGCGGGCGGCCACGGCCTCCTCGTCTATGGAAACGGGATAGGAAAACACGCCCGTATAGAGCCGCATCAGCGTTTCCAGCACCTGCGGCATGGCCGGGTCCGGAAGGTCTATGCTGTACAGCGCGGCGCGGTCCACGTCTATCTTGACGCGGGTGGGGATATCCATGTCTTCCGACAAAGTCCAGTGCCCTTCCCGTTCCATGTATTTGATGGCATAATACACCGGCGCCTGCTGCAGTTTGTAATGCTTGCAGAACTCCTTGATGTCCAGTTTGAGCATGCGGCCCTCGCCCTCGTCGTAGGGAATCCGGAAGAAGATGTGCATCTTCTGGTACAGCTCCTCCATGGCTTCCAAGGAAGGGAAAGAGACCTCTTCCAACTGTTTGAGACGGGCCGTGTCCGTTCCGTTCCAGAGCAGGACGGCATAGGAGGGCTTTCCGTCCCGCCCGGCGCGGCCGGCTTCCTGGAAATAGGCCTCGGGGCTGTCGGGGATATCGGCATGTACCACAAAGCGGACGTCGGGCTTGTCGATGCCCATGCCGAAGGCGTTGGTGCACACCATCACCCGCGTGCGGCCTTCCTTCCAGTCTTTCTGCCTGTCGGCCCGGGTGAGGGCTCCCAGCCCGGCATGATAGTAGGAGGCCGATATGCCCGCCGCCTTCAGGCTTTCCGCCAGGTCCTGGGCGCGGGCGCGGCTTCGCACATACACGATGCCGCTGCCTTCCACCCCTTCGCAAACGCTCCGCACCTGGCCCATCTTGTCCTGCGTCCGGCGCACGATGTAGCTCAGGTTGGGGCGCTCGAAACCGGAGCGCAGCAGGTTCTCTTCCGGGAATTTGAGCCTCTCCATGATGTCCCGGGCCACGATGGGCGTGGCCGTGGCGGTAAGGGCGATCACCGGTGCATCCACCCTCTCGCGGAGCCTGCCAATCTCCAGATAGCTGGGACGGAAATCATAGCCCCACTGGGAAATGCAGTGGGCCTCGTCCACTACAATATAGGAAACTTTGAGTACATCCAAATACGACTGGAAGAGCCTGGTCTGGAGGCGTTCCGGGCTCAGGTACAGGAACTTGTAATCTCCGTAGGCGGCATTGTTCAGGGCCAGGTCCACCTCGTGGCGGCTCATGCCGGCGTGGATGGCCATGGCGCGGATGCCCCGGGCCTCCAGGTTCTGCACCTGGTCCTTCATGAGGGCGATGAGCGGCGTCACCACCAGGCCGATTCCCTCCCGCATGAGGCAAGGCAGCTGGAAGCACACGCTCTTGCCCCCGCCCGTAGGCAGGATGGCCAGGACGTCCCTGCCTTCCAGGGCCTCCCGGATAATCTCCTCCTGCTTGGGCCTGAAGCTCCCGTAGCCCCAGTATGTCTTCAAAACCTCCTGTGCGGTCATAGTTTGCTAAGATACTGCTTTTTTTCGTATATTTGTGCATGCAGGTTCCAAAAACAAATGCCGCCCGCCTGCTGGACGCTGCGGGCATTTCCTACACCCTGGTGCCCTACGAAGTGGACGAGGAGCATCTGGAAGCCTCCCATGTGGCGGAGCAGCTGGGGGAAGACCTGGACCGCGTGTTCAAGACGCTGGTCCTGCGGGGAGACCGCAACGGCCTCTTTGTCTGCGTCATCCCCGGCTCATTGGAAGTGGACCTGAAGGTAGCCGCCCGCATCTCCGGCAACAAGAGTTGCGCCATGATCCATGTGAAGGAGCTCCTGCCCCTCACCGGCTACATCCGCGGCGGCTGCTCCCCCATCGGCATGAAAAAACCCCTCCCCACCTTCCTGCACGAGAGCGCCTTCCTATGGGACCGCATCTATGTGAGTGCCGGCGTCCGCGGCCTGCAGGTCTGCATCGCCCCCCAGGCCCTCAAGGACTTCATCGGGGCCGATATTTATCCCTTGTAAGGGCTTTTCTGCCTTGACAACTAAAGCACTTTGTGCAGCCAGTAGAAGATGAGGCGGACGCGGTCCCGCAAAACCTCGTAGTCTAAGGAGTCGGGGGTGTCTGTGGGTTTGTTGTTCAGCAGGGTGATGCCGGAAGTGAACATGACGGCGGGGATGCCGTGCTCCAGGAAGACGCGCTGGTCGGAGACGCGGCGGTAGAAAAGCCGGGTGAAATCTTTGCTGCCGTAGTAATCGTAGCCCAGTTCCAGATGGAGGCCGGTGTCTTTGTTGGCACTCTGCAGGGCGCTGCGGCGGCCCGTCGCTTCGTCGGAAAGCATGATCAGGAAGCGGGGATTGCCCTCGGTAAGGGGCGCCTGCGTACCACCTACCTGGTCCAGATTCACCACCAAGGATATCTGAGAGGGCGTTATCGCCTGGCCGGAAACGGGATCCAGCAGTTTTCCGGCCGACAGTTCCCGCCACAGGTACTCCGCTCCGCCCTGGTTCTTCTCCTTGGCATCCAAAGCCACCACGATGAGTCCCTGCCCGTAAATCTTGTGGCAGCGGTTCATCTGAGTAACCATCCGGGCCAGCTGCAGGAGGGCGGCCACGCCGGAAGCGTTGGCATCGGCCCCGGGGTAGAACCGGCCATTGAGGGTGCCCAGGTTGTCAAAATGCGCCATCAGCACCACATAGCGGGACGGGGTATAACTGCCGGGGATGAGGCCCATTACGTTGCGGGCCAGCCCGTCGGAGGTGGAGAAGCCGTGCATCCAGGCCCCGCTGAGGGGATGGAGGCCCAGGATGCGGAACTCTCCTTCCAGCCAATCGGCCACGGCCTTTCCGCCGTCCGTTCCCGTGGCCCTGCCTCCCAGCTCCGGAGCGCAGAGATACGCCACGTCGGCCCTCAGGCTGTCTGCGCTGAGCACCTGGTCTGCATTGACGGGGCTGATGGAATAACGTTGCGCCAAGGCCGGGCAACTGAAAACCAGCAGCAATAATAGAAAATATTTTCTTATCTTTGTCACTTGGCGCGAAATTAGCTATTTCGTGGCGGAAATGAAAATTTTTTGATGAAAATTCGTTTTTGGACCCTGCTTGCAGCGCTGCTCCTCCCTCTGTCGGCCAGCGCCCAATATGACAAAGACGTCTTCTCCTTCCGGGGCCGCACCGCCCTGCAGGACGGACGCCTGAACGAAGCCGTGTCCAATTTCAACATCCTGGCCCAGCTGGACTCTACGGACTACTGGACCTTCTTCTACCGGGGAATCGCCAAGTACAACCTGGGGGATATCCGCGGCGCCAAGGCCGATTTCTCCACCGCCGTGCGCCTGAACCCGGTCTTCACCTCCGGCTACCATTACAGGGCCATCACGGAAAGCCGCACCGGCAGCTATGATGCCGCCCTCCAGGACCTGGAGCGGGCCATCCAGCTGAGGCCCGGATCGGCCGGCCTGTACTTCACCCGGGGCGTCACCTATTTCCTGAGCCGCCAGTTCGAGCGGGCCATCGGGGACTTCGACCGCTATATCCGCCAGGAGCCCAAGGACCCCGCCTCCTACCTGAACCGCGGAGCCTCCTACCTCTTCCTCGGAGATACCCTCAAGGCCCTGGCCGATTACAACCAAGCCATCAAGACAGACCGTTTTGAACCGGAGGCCTATCTCCGCCGCGGCGGCCTGGAAGCCTCCCGGAAGAACTTCGACGGGGCCCTTCAGGATTTCAACAAGGCCATCGAGCTGGATTCCACCATGACGCTGGCCTATTTCCAGCGGGCCATCGTCCGTTCCGAGAAGGGGGAGCTCAAGGATGCCATGGCAGACCTCAACACGGTTCTGAGGTTTGAGCCCGGCAACGCCCTCACCCTCTACAACCGGAGCCTTTTGAGCGCCCAGGTGGGAGACTACGAAGGCGCCCTCTCCGACATGGACCGCGTCATTGCCATCAACCCCGGCAATGTGCTGGCGTACTTCAACCGGGCCGGTTTCTTCATCGAAATGCAGCGCTGGGACGATGCCCTGGCGGACTACAACAAGGCCATCGAACTGTATCCGGACTTTGCCAAGGCCTATATGAACCGCGCCTTCGTGGAGCTCCAGATGGGCATGTCACGGGCTTCCAAGGAAGACTACCGCATCGCCCGCCGGAAGGTGGCGGAATATGAGAATGCCACGGCCGGAGGGGCCGATTTCTCGGACACCACCAAGAAATACAGCAACCTGCTGGCCTTCGATGCGGAGTTCGCCCGCAACGGCGGATTCGAGGACGAGATGCTCCGCCACCGGGATGTGGACATCAACCTGAAGCCCCTGTACCGCTTTGCCGTGGTGGAATCCCGCGACAACGTGAATTACGCCCTGGCCCACCGCTACGAGAACCGCCTGTTGGACAATTTCCTTTCCTCCGCGCCGCTGCCGGTGGATGTGGTATCGGCCGATACGTCCATCCCCATCACCTCTCCCGTGCTGTCCCAGCCGGTGGAGAATCCCTTCTTCAAGGGCCTGCAGGATGTGGGGCGCAAGCAGTACTCCACGGCGCTCATGCATTACACGAATGCCGTCGAATCAACGGAAGAAGGACCCTACGGAAACTACCACAAGGCCTTCTACCTGATGAACCGGGGAGCCCTCCGGGCCGAGATGATTGCATTCATCGCCTCTTTCGAGTCCAATGTGCAAACCCTTACCATGGACGACAAGGGCAACACCCGCGCCCGCGTGCGGGAACAGGTGAGCCGGGAGTATGATTATTCGGAAGCCCTGAAGGATATGGAAAGCGCCGCCGCGCTCCTTCCTTCCTTCCCCTATATCCAGTTCAACCTGGGCAATCTGTACAGCCTGAGCTCCCGTTTTGTGGAGGCCATCGACAGTTACGACAAGGCCATCCGCCTGTATCCCTGGATGGGCAGCGCCTACTTCAACCGCGGCCTGGTGCTCATCTATCTCAAAGACAAGGAGAAAGGCTGCATAGACCTTTCCCGCGCCGGAGAACTGGGGGTGGCAGATGCCTACGGCGTAATTGGCAAATACTGTGAGGAGGAGCAGCGGCCGTGATGCGCTTCGTAAGCTTCTCCAGCGGCAGCTGCGGTAACTGCTACCTTCTTCTGGGCCCCTCTTCCGGCATTCTGATAGACGCCGGCGTAGGCATCCGCCGCGTCAGGAAAGAGCTGGAGAACCTGCATCTGAGCTATGAGGACCTATCGGCCATCCTCATTACCCACGACCACGGAGACCACATCCGTTCGTTAGGCTCTTTCTGCAAGCGCGTGGGGCTGCCCGTCTGGACCACGCCCACCCTGCACGAGGCCCTTTCCCGCCATCCTTTCACCCGCGACTGGGTGGTCCCTTATCGGCAAAACCTGCAGGCCGATGTCTGGAATCCGCTGACGGCCGATTTCGATGTCCGGTACTTCGAGCTGCCGCACGACGCCACGCAGTGCATCGGCTTTGCCATCCGCTGCGAAGGCGAGCTCTTCGTGCTCATGACGGACCTGGGGCACACCACGCCCGAAGCCCTTTCCTGGGCTTCCCAGGCCTCCACCGTGGTCATCGAATCCAATTACGACATGGACATGCTCCTGGGCGGGAATTATCCCCAGGTGCTCAAAGACCGCATTTCACATGGAATCGGCCATCTGTCCAACGATGCCTGCGCCGCCGCCATTCCCCAGTTCCTGCACCCGGGCCTGCGGAATCTCTTCCTCTGCCACCTGAGCGGCAACAACAACACCCCCTGCCTGGCCTATGAGAGCGCCCGCCGCACCCTTGCCCAGGCCGGCGTGGAGCCCGGCACCGTAGCCCTTCGCGTGCTGCGTCGCGGCGTCGCTTCCCCCCTCCTCACTCTTTAATTTCCTTCCCCCGTCCGGATCTTCGCCACAATAGGGCCGAAAATCGGGTTCAGATCCGGCCTGGCGGAGTTCTTGCGAAGCTACCCAAAAAGTATTATCTTTGTGGGTTATGAGAGATTTCCTGAAACTGATGAGGCAGTACGCCTCGCCCTACAAAGGACATCTGGCAGGTGCCGTGGTGCTCAATATCCTGAGCGCCGTGTTCAACATCTTCTCCTTCGCCGTGCTGGTGCCGCTGCTGAACATCCTGTTCAAGGTGGACGACACCGTCTATGAATTCATCCCCTGGGACGAAGGCCGGCTCTGGGAGATTGGCATGAACAACCTGTATTATTACATTACGCAGTTCACCAACACATACGGGGCGGTGTACGCCCTGTTCCTGCTGGCCGGCATCATGATTCTGTTCACGGCCCTCAAGACCAGCTGCTACTTTGGTTCCAATGCGGTGATGATTCCCATCTCCACGGGTATCGTGAAGGAAATCCGCTGCCGCATCTACGACAAAATCCTGAGCCTCCCCATCGGCTTCTTTACGGAAGAGCGGAAGGGAGACATCATCGCCCGCATCACCGGAGACGTGTCGGAGGTGGAGAATTCCATCATTGCATCGCTCTCCATGCTCATCAAGGACCCCATCCTCATCATTATCTACTTTGGCTTCCTCACCTGGATGAGCCCGGAAATGATGATTTTCACCATTGTCTTCGCTCCGGCCTTCGTGTGGGTGATGGGGCTCATCGGCAAAAAGCTCAAACGCTCTTCCTTGGAGGCGCAGGCCCTCTGGAGCGACACCATGAGCCAGGTGGACGAGACCTTGGGCGGTCTGCGGGTCATCAAGGCTTTCAATGCCCAGAAGACCATGCGCCGGCGCTTTGAGGACATTACGGACCGGATGCGGAGGAAGGTGGCCCGCGTGAGCATCCGGCAGGCCACGGCCCACCCGGTGAGCGAATTCCTGGGCACCGTGATGCTCATGATTGTGCTCTGCGTGGGCGGCGTCATGATTATCGGCGGAAAAAGCCTCATCGGCGGCGGCAAATTCATGGACGCGGCCATGTTTATCTACTTCCTGGTTATCCTTTACTCCGTCATCGAGCCCATCAAGGAACTCTCCCGCGCCACCTACGGCGTACGCAAGGGCCTGGCCTCCATGGAGCGCATCAACAAGATTTTAGAGGCCGAAAACCCCATCAAAGACCCTCAGAACCCGCTGCCGCTTGGCGGCTTCGAAAAGAGCATCCGCTTTGAGCATGTGAGCTTCTCCTATGAAGACGGGAAACCCATCCTGAAGGACGTTAACCTGGAAATCCCGCGGGGCAGGATGATTGCCATCGTGGGGGAATCCGGTGCCGGAAAATCCACCCTGGTGGACTTGATTCCCCGTTTCTGGGATGTGACCGAAGGCCGCATCACCATAGACGGGAAAGACATCCGGGAAGTGTCCCTGAAGGACCTCCGGGCCCTGATGGGCAATGTGAACCAGGAGCCCATCCTCTTCAACGACACCATCTGGGGCAACATCGCCTTTGGCGTGGAGGGTGCCTCCGAGGCCGATGTGACAGCCGCTGCCAAGGTGGCCAACGCCCACGACTTCATCATGGAGAAAGAGGAGGGGTATCAGACCAATATCGGCGACCGCGGCGCCAAACTTTCCGGCGGGCAGCGTCAGCGCCTGTCCATCGCCCGCGCCATCCTCAAGAACCCGCCCATCCTCATCCTGGACGAGGCTACGGCCTCCCTCGATACGGAGAGTGAACGCGCCGTGCAGGAAGCCCTGGACCGCCTGATGAGCACCCGCACCACCATCGCCATCGCCCACCGCCTGTCCACCATCCGACATGCGGACGAAATCATCGTCCTGCATGAAGGCCGCATCGTGGAACGCGGAAAGCATGAGGAGCTCATCGCCCTGGGCGGCTATTACAAGAAACTTAACGACATGCAAGCCTTATGATGAAAAGACTCTCCGTCCCCATAGCCGATTTCGAGAACCAGGACCTGGATACCGCACTGGAACTCTCCGGCGCCCGTTTTGACGTGGACTGCGTGAACTGGCCGGAGGCCTTTCCCTATGCCCCGCTCTGCAGCGGCCGCATAGCCCGCACCCAGGATGCTCTGGTGGTGGACTTCCGCGTGAGCGGCCTGGACCTGCGGGCGCAGAATACGGAGGACAACGGCCGCCAGTGGGAAGACAGCTGCGTGGAAGTGTTCATCAAGGACCCGGAAGACGGCAATTATTACAATTTTGAAATCAATGCCATGGGGAAGGTCCTGGCCTGCATCGGCCCGGACCGGCATAACCGCACCCCGAGGCCGGAGAGCGAGATGGAAGAGATTCTTCGCTTCGCTCAGAATGACATGATGGATCAGAATGATACCCTCTGTCATCCTGAGGGTCATGCCCCCTGTCATCCTGAGGGGCTTGCCCCGAAGGATCTCGAGGGCCTCCATACCTGGCGGGTGGGGGTCATCATTCCCTTCCACCTTATCGGCCTGGACCCGGAGAACCTTCCCAGGTCCATCAAGGCCAATTTCTACAAGTGCGGGGACAAAACCGCTCATCCGCATTACCTGAGCTGGAGCCCCATAGATACGCCCAGGCCGGATTTCCATCGGCCCGAATTCTTCGGAGAACTGATACTGGACTGATGCGGGGGAAGAGGCTCATAGCGAGGATTCTTTTTCTCCTCTATATCGTGACGGTGCTGGTGCTTTGCTTCGGCCGGTTCAAGGATGTGCCGTCGGTGCCATGGACGCTCTTTGGCATCCCGTCAGACAAGATTGTGCATTTCTGCATGTTCTTCCCGTTCCCCATCCTGGGTTTCCTGGCCTTTGACAAGTACACCCGGACGCCCCGCTCCACCTTCCTTTTTGCCGGCATCACCTTTCTGGTGGGCGTGGCCCTGGCTTGTGGGACAGAATGGGGACAGGCGCACCTGACCACCTACAGAAGCGGGGATCCCCTGGATTTGCTGGCCGATGTCTCCGCCCTTTTTATCGGCACCCTTATCGTCATTGTCTGGGATATACGTAAACAGAAATAAATGAAACGGCTGGCCTTATTTTTCCTCTTGGCTTTCTTAACGCTGCCTGCTTTTACCCAGAACCCGCCGAAAGCCCGGGATTTCAAGGGACTTTCGGATTCCCTGTCGGTGAGGCTTCAGCGCCGGACCGGCGTGCTCAGCCATTTCAAGTTGGAAAAGACGGCGGTCCGGGGCAGTGCCCTGGATTTCTATTTCTCCCGCAACCTGGTGGGACAGCCTTTCCGCAAAGGAGACGCCACCTGGCTCACGGAGCAGGTGGAGGAGCTGGGCAGGGCCAAGTTGGGCAAGTACAAGGTGGGGACGCTTTATGCCGGAGGGCAGAAAATCGCCTCTTTGGCGCAGCCTGTGCCGGGGACGGACGGGGAAGCCGTGAATACCGTTTTTCGCGTGAAAGAGCCGCAGGGAGTGCCCTTGGTGCAGGGCAATGACTCCTGGCCCATGGGCTTGAGCGGCCGCCATATCGCCCTCTGGCAAAGCCACGGCCGCTATTTTGACGAGGAGAGCGGCCAGTGGGACTGGCAGCGTTCTCCCACCCACCGCACGCTGGAAGACCTCTACACCCAGAGCTACGTGCTTCCTTTCCTCATCCCCATGCTGGAGAATGCCGGCGCCGTGGTACTCACCCCGCGGGAGCGGGACATCCAGACCCGCGAAGTGGTCTGTGACAACGACCCTGCCTTCACCGAAGGCCGCGGTCCCGCCGTCCGCACCAAGGGCAAATATCAGGAGAAAGGGGAATGGGAAGACGCCGGAGAGGGTTTTGCCGATGTCAGCGCCATCTACAAGGGCTACGAGATGCCCTTCCGGAAAGGCTCGGCCCGGCAAATCCGGACGGCCGCTCCGGGGGAAGAAGCGGCCCGCATCATCTGGCGGCCCACTATTGAGGAAAAAGGGCGTTATGCCGTTTACGTGAGCTATAAAACCCTGACCCAGAGCACCTCTGACGCCCGTTACACCGTCCATCACCTGGGCGGGGAAGCGCTCCGGCATGTGAACCAGCAGATGGGCGGAGGCATGTGGATTTACCTGGGCACCTTCCTTTTTGACAAGGGGACGGAGGGCTATGTGGAACTCACCAACGTATCCTCCTCTCCGGGCGTGGTGACGGCCGATGCCGTGCGCTTCGGCGGCGGCATGGGCAAGGTGGAAAGGGGCGGAAGCCTCTCCGGCCTCCCGGCTTATGCGGAGGGTGCCCTGTACAACTTCCAGTACAGCGGAATCGACCTGTCCATCACCGACGACTGGAACGACGAATATACCCGGGACTACGCCGGCCGCGGGGTATGGGTGCAGGAAATCAGCGGCGGGTCCCGCGTGAATCCCGGGGCCGATGGCCGTCGCATCCCCATAGACCTGTCGCTGGCCTTCCATACGGATGCCGGCGTCACCCCCAACGACTCCATCGTGGGCACTCTGGCCATCTATACACTCAAGGCCAAAGGCGCCACCACCTTCCCTGACGGGGAAGACCGCTTGAGCTCGCGCCTGCTGGCCGATATGGTCCAGACCCAGGTGGTGAACGATATCCGGGCCCATTATGAGCCGGACTGGACCCGCCGCGAGACCTGGGACCGCAGCTACAGCGAAAGCCGTACCACGGGTGTGCCCGCCCTTCTTCTGGAACTCCTTTCCCACCAGAACTTTGCCGACATGCGCTACGGCCTGGACCCTTCCTTCCGTTTCAGCGCCTGCCGCGCCGTCTATAAAGGCATCCTCAAGTACCTGAGTGCCCGTTATGGCGTTCCCTATGCCGTGCAGCCGCTGCCGGTCCATGCCTTCAAGGCCGCCTTGGATTCCACCGGCCACGTTTCGCTTTCCTGGGCCGATACCTACGACACCCTGGAGCCCACGGCCATCCCTTCGTATTACAAGGTTTACACCCGGATGGACGAGGGCGGTTTTGACAACGGCATGCAGGTGCAGGAAGCGCAGTGCCGCCTGCCTATTAAACCCGGCCATGTGTACAGCTTCCGGGTAACGGCCTGCAATGCCGGGGGAGAGAGCTTCCCCTCGGAGGTCCTGTCGGCCGGCTTCCCTTCGGCCGATGCCTCCAAAGTGGTGATTGTGAACAACTTCACCCGGGTATCGGCCCCGGCCTGGTTTGATACGCCGCAGTATGCCGGCTTCATGGACAACCTGGAGAGCGGTGTGCCGTGGGGGACGGACATCCTCATGGTGGGCACGGTGAACAATTTCGACCGCAGTTCCGTGTATATTTCCGACGACAGTCCCGGCCACGGCGGTTCCTATACGGATATGGCGGCTTCCCAGATTGCCGGAAACACTTTTGATTTCGTGGCCGCCCATGCCCGGGCGGTCCTGAAGGCCGGTTATGCCTTCGAGTCTTCCTCCGTGGAGGCTTTTGACGGCAGCGCTGACGCTTTTGCGGCCGATCTCATCTGTGGCAAGCAGCTCACCACCCGTGTGGGCCGCGGTGCCGTTCCGGACAAGTACGCCGTTTTCCCCTTGGGCCTGCAGGCCGCCCTGCGGACTTTTACGGAAAAGGGCGGAAACGTGCTCATTTCCGGCTCCTACATAGGGACGGATGCCTGGGACCACGTGTACCAGGGCGTTCCCAAGGCCCCGGAAAGCACCCGCAGCTTTGTTCGGCAGGTGCTGGGCTACGAGTGGGTGACCAACTTCGGGGACATCCGGGGCATCGCCCGGCCGGAACGCAAGAGCGGCCTTCCCGCCCTGGCCTACAACCGTGCCTGGAATCCGCTCATCTACAAGGTGGACAATGCCGACGGCATCGGCCCCGCCTCCAAGGCCACCCGCATCCTCCTGCGCTACGAGAGCAGTGGCATCCCCGCCGCCACCCTCTATGAGGCCAAGGGCTACCGCGTAGCCGCCTTCGGCTTCCCGCTCGAAACCTCCGCCCAGATGGAGGAAGTGATCAAGCGGGTTCTCAAAGTGTTTGAATGACATCAGAGGACAGCGGGTGAGGCGTGGGCCATCCACCCGCCGAACT
The DNA here is from genome assembly GCA_905235615.1 of uncultured Bacteroidales bacterium. Taxonomy (GTDB): domain Bacteria; phylum Bacteroidota; class Bacteroidia; order Bacteroidales; family UBA932; genus Cryptobacteroides. The sequence goes on from CAJOMB010000021.1 coordinate 13,927, forward strand.
ACATCCTTTCCGGAAGTTCGATGCCCAGAAGGCCCATGGCGCTTCTGAGGGTACGGGCCAGAACAGCAATGAGTTCCAGCCTGTAGCGGAGCACTGCCTCATCCTCTTCCTTGAGGATGGGCGTGTCGTGGTAGTACTGGTTGAACTCCTTGGCCAGCTCGTAGGCGTAATTGGCGATGACGGCGGGGCTCAGGGCGGCACCGGCTTCGGCCACTTTGAGAGGATACAGGCCCAGCAGCTTCACAAGGCGGATTTCCTTGGCCGACGGCAGGGCATCGGCCAGAATGCTTTCGGGGCCGAAGGAGACCTGCGCCTTGCGGAGGATGGAGCAGATGCGGGCATGCGTGTACTGGATGAAGGGGCCGGTGTTGCCGTTGAAGTCAATGGACTCCTTGGGGTTGAAGAGCATGGTCTTCTTGGGATCCACCTTGATGATGAAATACTTCAGGGCCCCCAGGCCGATCATGTGATACAGCCTTTCCTTCTCCTCCTCCGGGAGGTCTTCCAGCTTGCCGCTTTCCTCGGAGGTCTTTTTGGCCTCCTGGTACATGC
>CAJOMB010000022.1 GCA_905235615.1 uncultured Bacteroidales bacterium
CTGTCCCGTGACTCCTCCGAGGGCATGTCCTTCACGGAATTCAGCTACCAGCTCATGCAGGGCTACGATTTTTACTGGCTCTGGAAGAACAAGGGCTGCATCCTGCAGCTGGGCGGAAGCGACCAGTGGGGCAACATCACCACCGGCTCAGAGCTTATCCGCCGCATGGACGGAGGCGAGGCTTTCGCCCTCACCTGCCCGCTCATCCGCAAGGCCGACGGCACCAAATTCGGCAAAACCGAAAAGGGCAACATCTGGCTGGATCCGGAGCGCACCTCCCCCTACGAATTTTACCAGTTCTGGCTCAATGTGGCCGATAACGACGCGGAGAGCTACATCAAGATTTTCACCCTGCTGGACCGTCAGACCATCGAGGAGCTGATTGCCCGCCACCGCGAGAACCCCGGCGCCCGCGAACTGCAGCAGGTGCTGGCCCGCGAGGTCACCGTCATGTGCCACGGGCAGGAAGCCTACGACAAGGCCGTAGCCGCTTCCCGCATGCTCTTCGGCGGCAATTCCGAAGACCTCAAAAAGCTGGACGAGCGCACCTTCTTGGCCGTTTTCGGAGACGTGCCTTCCTTTGACATCGCCAAGGAAGACCTCCCCTGCAACATCCTGGACCTGCTGGCCGTGAAAACGCAGATTCTCCCCTCCAAGGGCGAGGCCCGCAAGATGGTTCAGGGTGGCGGCATCGCCATCAACAAGGACAAGGTGACGGACATCGGGGCCGATGTCACCGAGGCCGATATCGTGAACGGTCATTACATTCTGGCCCAGAAGGGGAAGAAGAATTACTTCATTATTCACGTCAAATAATGGAAAAACCTGCAAGCACAAGACAACTGAAAGTGGCCCGGGAGCTGCAGAAGGCCCTGGCCGAAATCATCCGTTCCAAGGGGATGGCCGCCTTTGACGGCGCCCTGGTAACCGTGAGCGAAGTGCGGGTGAGCCCGGACCTGTCTGTCGCCAAGGTGTACGTGAGCATCTTCCCGTCGGCCAAACAGGAGGCCGTGATGGGCATCCTGGAAGAGAACAACAAGGCCCTCCGCGGAGAGCTGGGGCACGTTGTGGCCAAACAGCTGCGTATCGTGCCGGAACTGGTCTTCTACTTAGACACCACCCTGGACTACGCAGAGCATATAGAAGAACTGCTGAAAAAATAGATTCTTCGCTGCGCTCAGAATGACAGAAGGATAGAATGACAGAATGACAAAACTTCCGCTAAAGATTGCCTACCGCTACCTTTTTGCCCGCAAATCCTATAATGTCATCAATCTGATTTCGGGCATCGGGGTGGCCGGCATGGCCATAGGCACAGCGGCTCTCGTAGTCATTCTTTCCGTTTTCAACGGCTTCAACTACCTGGTGTCGGAATCCCTCTCCGATGCCAGGGCTCCCCTGCTGGTGCGTCCCGCCACGGGCAAAGTCTTCTCTCCCGACTCCATAGGGCTGGCCGATGAACGCATCACCCGCCTCTCCGGCGTGCTGGAAGAGCAGGTCTTCGTCTCCTATGAAGGAAGGCAGAGCCTGGCCCGCGTGAAGGGCATAGACGAGGCGGCGCAGGAAGAATCCCTTCTGCAGAAGCACATCATCGACGGCGCCTGGTCCTTCCACAAGGGCGGCAGCGCCCAAGGCGTGGCCGGAGCGGCCCTGGCTCACTCCTTGGGCCTGAATCCGCGTTTTGTGACGCCCATGGAAATCTACTACCCCTCGCGCACCCGCCCGGTTTCCCTGAGCAATCCAGCCTCCTCCCTCCGTTCGGAGCAGCTCACCCTCGGCGGCGTTTTCTCCGTAAATGCAGACTTGGACGCCCGCCTGATGGTGGTTCCCATCGGCCTGATGCGGGAACTGCTGGAATACGGGACGGAGGTTTCCTACTTGGAAATCTGGACGGCGCCGGACCGGACGGATGCACTCCAAAAAGACCTCCAGAAGCAGTTAGGGCCATCCTTCCGCGTCCTCAACCGCGCCCAGCAGGACGAGTCCGTTTACCGGATGATGCGCTACGAGAAACTGGCCATCTTCCTCATCCTCCTTTTCATGGTGATGCTGGTGGCCTTCAACATCTACAGCTCCCTCAAAATGCTGGTTTTGGAGAAAAAGGCCGATTGCGCCACGCTCCGCGCCCTGGGCGCCCCGGAGCCGCTTCTCAGGAGCATCTTCCTCTGGGAAGGCTGGCTGGTGTCACTGCTGGGCATGCTTATCGGCCTGGTTGCAGGCATTCTGCTGGTATGGCTGCAACAGCGCTACGGCCTGGTTCCCATGCCGGGGAATTTTGTAGTAAGCGCCTATCCCGTGGTGCTCAAAGCCTCCGACATCCTGTGGACAGTCCTTGGCGTGTCCCTCACGGGCCTTCTGATGGCTTATCTCCCTTCCCGTAAAGTTTGAGGCGGCGCGAGGCTGCTCACAGCGATGCGATGAAGGCCTTCATGGCCGGAACTTGGCGAAGGGCGGCGTGGAACAGCGCCACCTGGTTGCGGGTACGAACCAGGTTGTGCTCCGGATACTTGATTTTGTAGTACGTGTCCCCGTTGATATAGTCTGCAAAGAAGCGGACCGCCTGCATATAGGGAAACAGGCAGGCCGCATACGGCAGGTTCTCTGTCTCTATCGGAGTCAGGAACACCTTGGCGCTCTCCAAATAACCCTTGGTGAAAGCCTCGAAGATATCCATCCGGAAATCCACCTTTTCCACGGCAGGATCATCCTCTGCCACGGTATTGGCGGCCGTACGGAGGAAATCGCCAAAGTCGGAGAACACGAAGGAGGGCATCAGCGTGTCCAGGTCGATGACACAGAGGATATTCCCCTGGGCATCGAACATCATGTTGTTCACCTTGGTGTCGCAGTGGCAGATGCGCTTGGGAAGCTTGCCTTCCCGGTACAGGCGTTCCGCCTTGCACATCTCTTCCTCGAAGGGAAGAAGGCCTGCCAGGATGGCCTGCACTTCCGGCCGGGCCATGCGGCCCACGGCATCCACCTTTACCGCCTCATGCAGCTGACGGGCACGCAGTTCCATGTTGTGGAAGTCCGGGATGGTCTCCCCGAGCTTGTCCGGAAGGTCTGCAAGCTGGGCCTCGAATCGGCCAAAGGCCTTGCCGCAGAAGTACGAATAATCCGGGGTCACCGTTTCATAGGTGAAGGCGTCCTTGATGAATACCGATACGCGCCAGTAGGTGTTTCCATCAGTCCAATAGGTTTTGCCGGTGGCTTTGCAAGGGATAAAGCGAAGGACCTTGCGGTCTATGTCCGTCTCCCCTGCCTCCGTGAGTTTTTCGCGGATGTGGGCCGTAGCGCACTCGATGTTGTGCTGCAGCAAGTCCACGTCCCGGAAAATGGCATGATTGATGCGCTGGAGCACATAATCGTCGGGGCCGTCGGTTGTCACCTTGAAGCTGTCGTTGATAAGGCCGTTTCCCAAGGGCTTGATTTCCAGAATGTTCCCCTGAATGGCAAAGGCCGATGCAATGGTCTCTTCTTTCATGGCTCAGTGGGCAAAAGCATACGAAAATCCCTGAATACGGTCCCAGGCGCCGCGGGTGAAGTCGGGCACTTCCACGGGGGCGCCGCCATGCTCTATGGAGATGCGGGAAAGTTCAGTGACACAGCACCATTCGGCCAGGTCGTACACATCCATATCCATGGGCAGACCGTTGTTCAGGCAATAGACAAGGCGATAGTCCATGATGAAGTCCATGCCGCCGTGGCCGCCCACCTCCTTGGCCAAGGCCTCCAGTTCAGGGGTGAGGATGGGATTGCGATACTGCGCCATCAACTGCTCCAGGGATTCTCCCCGGTACACCTTCTCATAGCCCAGATTCTGGTAATCCACGTTCTGGGCACCTTCAGGCCGCAGACACACTTCCTGCACGGGATATTTCCCGGCATAGCCGTCGGTGCCCACCAGCTGGTACATGCGGCTGTAAGGGCGCGGGGTAAGGACGTCGTGCTCAATGAGGATGGTCTTGCCTTTTTCTGTACGGAGCATGGTCATGGTTACGTCACCGGCCGCAAAAGGCTTGTCTTCCATACCGGCGGCTTTGGCGTGCTTGGGACCGTTGAAGGGGTCTGTATCCATAGCCACCAAGGTGGTAAGGCGGTCTCCACGATGGATGTTCAGCGCCTGGCAAACCGGGCCGAAGCCGTGCGTAGGATAGAGGTCTCCCCTGTGCTTGCTGTTGAAGTCCAGCCGCCAGTTGTTCCAATAATGCTTCCAGAAGGGGTCCAGGTTGTGGTTGTAGGCGCCCTCGGCATGGATAATCTCCCCGAAAACGCCCTGTTGGGCCATGGTGAGGGCGGTCAGTTCAAAGAAGTCGTAACAGCAGTTCTCCAGGATAACACAGTGTTTACGGGTGCGCTCGGAGGTGTTCACCAGGGCCCAGCAGGCTTCCAAGGTTTCGGCCGAGGGCACTTCGATGGCCACATGCTTCCCCTGCTCCATGGCATAGAGGGCCACGGGAACATGATGAATCCAGTCCGTGCAGATATACACCAGGTCCACGGAAGGGTCTTCGCAGAGGGCCTTGTAAGACTCTTCCTCCCCGCTGTAAACATGGGCGGAGAGGCCCTTGCCTGTCAGATAAGCCAGGCTTTTCTCTGCCCGCTCCGTCTCCACGTCGCACACGGCGGCCACATGGCAGCCGGGAACGAAGGTAAGGCGCTGGACGGCACTGGTGCCGCGCATGCCCAAGCCCACTACGCCGATGCCCACGTTTTCGATGGGATCGGCCGCAAACTGGAGCATGTCCGTCTGGCCGGGCGCCCGCGGAGGGACCGGCAGCTGGATGGTTTGGGGGATGTTCTCGCAGCCAAACAGAAGGACTGCCGCAAGAAGGAAGATTAACGGTTTTCGCATATATCTTTCAGTTTGATGGCTTGGAAGGTCAAATGGGCCTGGGAGCTCTCGTAGAGGATGCCCACGGTCTCTTTGTCTATCATGGTAAGGCAGGAATAGCCCCAGCCTGTCCCTTCGTCAATCAGGAGCTTGCGGCGCCAGCTACGGCCGCCGTCTTCACTGATTTGGATGGTGATGTTCCGGCGCTCCTTGGCATCGGCCGGATTGGAGAAGAGCAGCAGGTCGCCGGCCTTGATGAGGCTGGCCATGCACACCGGCTCCACCAATCGGCCGTCGGAGACATGCGGTTCCCAGGTTTTGCCCAGGTCCTTGGTGATATACACGGCGCGGCCCGTCTTGCTGTTGTCCCGCATGTTGAGCATGAGAACGCCGGGCTCCACCTCCACCACCTGGGATTCCGTGGTGTTCATCTTGGCATGTTCGTGTACATGCCAGGTCTGGCCCCGGTCCTTGGAATAGATGATGCCGGCGGCCGGGGTACGGTCCGGTTCGGGCTCCTGGTGCTGGAACGGGACCACCAGGGTGCCATCGGCCATCGTAATGCCTCTGCCGGGGCCCTGGAAGGTGAAATTCCAGGCTTCGCGCTTGACCTGGCGCGTCAGGCTCACGGGGGCCGACCAGCTGAGCCCGTCATCGGAGGAACGGGACATCATGAGCTGGGGGGTGGTTTCGGGGCCGAAGCCGCTCTTTGCGGCAAACCACTCATGTATGCCGGGTTGGGTGCCATGTGCCCAGGCGGAGAAGAGCAGCAGGTCGCCCGTCACCTCATCCAGGACAATGCAGGGGTCTCCCATGCCGTTCTGATTCTGGGGCTTGCCGCCCCATTCTCCCATGTCCTGCGCCACCGTCATCGGCCCCCAGTGAAGGCCGCCGTCGGTGGAACGGCTCACGCCCACATCGATGTCTTCCTGCAGGTCGAAGGAACTGTTGTGCCGGATATCATAAACCGCAACAAGGGTGCCCTTATGGGTGGTAACCAGCCCGGGAATGCGGTAGGCGGCCACGCCGTCATCGCCGGCCGTACGCACGGAAACGGCCAGCCGGTGTTCCCGGATGCCGCTTTCCTCCACCTCGAAGCCCTTGGCTTTCACACGGAGCGTAAAGGGCTTGGTGAGATCCTTGATGCGGCTGCCGTCCATGTTCACAAACAGCTGGTCGTCTTTAACGTAAGCATGGCGCAGGGCCTTGCAGGGAAGGCCCTCGGCCCTGATTTTCCACTCCGGAGAAACGTTCTCCGGGCAGGTGACGGCGGCAACGGCCACATCCCTGTCCAACACCACCGGCACCTGCCGATGATGAACCTGCACCGTCAAGGCTACAAGAAAAGTAAAGAGAATATTCATTGTACACAAATATATCAATTTTTTTTGATTCCCCTGCAATTCAATTATTTAGCAATCAAGCCCGAAAGACAAGAAAAACGGCAACCACGTCCTGCGGCTGCCGTTTCTTGACCTTTTGTCCGAAGAAATTATTTCTTGCGGCTCTTGTATCTCTGATAGAACATATCCACACGACCGGCGGTGTCCACCAGCTTCACCTTGCCCGTGTAGAACGGGTGGGAAGTGTTGGAGATTTCCAGCTTCACCAGCGGGTACTCGACGCCTTCCACAGTGATGTTCTCCTTGGAGGGAGCGCAGCTGCGGGTGACGAAGATGGTGTCATTGGACATATCCTTGAAAGCTACAAGACGGTAGGTTTCGGGATGAATTCCTTTCTTCATTTTACGTAAAAACTATAATTGTTAACAATTTTGGACCGCAAAGATAGTAATTCCTGCCGATAACTCCAAATCTTTTTGAGATTCCCGGCCATCTCATTTCATCCGGTACGGCGCATCGTCGTACAACAAATACCTCTTGGCCTTGCGGATCCACTTCTGTTCTTCCAGTTTCACGTGCTCCTGCACCACGTCGAAGGATATCTGTTCCTTCAGGTAGGCTTCCATGACAGGGTCGGCCAGTTTGGTCCAGAAGGCGTCGTCGAACTCGAAGGCCGAATAGTGCTCCCGGAACCAGCGCATCAGGTGCAGGGTATGCAGGAGGCTATGGTAGGGCTCTCCGGGCAGCAGCATAATCTGGAAACCGAAGCAGCGCTCGCCCTCATATCGGCCGGCCGATGGCGTAAAGGAGCAGGGACGAAGCAAGGCTCCGTGCGCCTGGGGCAGCTCTTCCTGCCGCAGCGGCTTGATGAAGGGCGCACCGATATACTCATAGGGCCGCGCCGTGCCGATGCCGGGGACCACGGAGGTGTTGTTCCACAGGCCGCCGCCGCTGTACAGGTAGGAGCTGAAGAGCCCCGGAATGTCGGAGGCCGGGGCGATGGTCCAGGGCATAAGCTGGCGGCTCTGGTCGGTAGCCATGGCCGATATCACGTGGATGGGGAATTTGGCCCCGATCTCCGAGGCATACAGGTTCACCAGCTCGCCCAGGGTGAGTCCGTGCCGATGCGCCACCTTGGGCACGAACATCTCTCCGCTGACGGCCGGGATGGAGCCCTCCACCACGCGGCCGGAGGGGTTGATGTGGTCCACGATGTACAGGGACGGGGCGTCTTCCCCGAGAAGCATGAGCATCTCCATGAGTTGCATCACGTCCTTGGTGTAGTTGAAGTAGCGCACGCCCACGTCCTGGATTTCCACCACTACGGCATCCAGGTCCCGAAGCCGGTCGCTTTCAATGGCAATGTGGTTGGTGCCGGGCGTGAGCTCCGCCTCGCGGGGATTGAACACCGTGACCAGGTTGCCCCGTTCGCGGAAGATGTCCCACATCCATCGGCCCTTGCCGGTGTCCCAGCAGTTCTGGGTGCAGAAACAGCCCACCTTGCCGTAGAGCAGGGCTTTGTCCAACTGGTCTTCCAGGGGGGTGGTTCGGAATGAGAACATAGATTCTTCGCTTCGCTCAGAATGACAGACTAACCATTGATGATTTTCTGAGCAACGGCGATGACCTCGTTGCCAAGGGCCTCGGCGGCTTCCGGCGTGGAGGCTTCGGAGTAGATGCGGATGATGGGCTCGGTGTTGGACTTGCGCAGGTGTACCCAGGTCTTGTTGGCCTCGAAGTTGATCTTGACGCCGTCGATGTCGTTGATGTTCTCCTTGGCGTATATTTTCTTGAGTTCGTCCAAAATCTTGCCGATAAGGGCGCTGTCGCTGAGCTGGAGCTTGTTCTTGGCAATAAAGTACTGCGGATAGGTCTGCTTGAGCTCGCTTACCTTCATCTTCTTGTGGGCCAGGTTGCTCAGGAACAGGGCCACGCCCACCATGGCGTCGCGTCCGGCATGGATGGCGGGATAAATGACGCCTCCGTTGCCTTCTCCGCCGATGAGGGCGTCCACCTCGTGCATCCTGGTGGTCACGTTCACCTCGCCCACGGCGGCGGCGTAGTATTTGCCCCCGTGCTTCTCCGTGACGTCGCGCAGGGCGCGGGTGCTGCTCAGGTTGCTCACCGTGGCGATGGGCTTGCCCTCCTTCTGGGCTATCTCACAGAGATAATCGGCCACGGACACCAGGGTATATTCTTCCACGAAGGGCTCGCCGTTCTCGCAGATGAAGGCCAGCCGGTCCACGTCCGGGTCCACGGAGATGCCCAAATCGGCCTTTTCCTTCACCACGGTTTCGCAGAGGTCTGTCAGGTTGGCGGGAAGGGGTTCCGGGTTGTGGGCGAAATCGCCGGTAGGGTTGCAATTCAGGCCGATGCACTTGACGCCTAAGCGTTTGAGGAGGCGGGGCATGATGATGCCGCCCACGGAATTGACGGCATCCACCACCACGGTGAAATGGGCGGCCTTGACGGCTTCCACATCCACGGCCGGCAGGGCCAGGACGGCATCCAGGTGCTTGTCCGTAAAGTCTTCTTCCTCCACATTGCCCAAGCGGTCCACATCGGCAAAATGGAAATCTTCCTTTTCGGCCAAATCCAGGACGGCCTGCCCTTCCACGGCGGTGAGGAACTCACCCTTGTCGTTCAGGAGTTTGAGGGCGTTCCACTGGCGGGGATTGTGGCTGGCGGTGAGGATGATGCCGCCATCGGCCTTGGCGAAGAGGACGGCCATTTCCGTGGTGGGCGTGGAGGCGAAGCCGCATTTGACCACGTCTATTCCGCAGCCGATGAGGGTGCCCACCACCAACTGTTCCACCATGTCCCCGCTCATGCGGGCGTCCTTGCCCACCACAATCTTGTAGCGTTCCCCGTTGGGCTGGGGCTTGCGCTGGGGAAGCGTGGCGGCATAGGCGGCCGTGAATTTGACTACGTCAATGGGCGTGAGGGCGTTACCGGGCTGGCCGCCGATGGTGCCGCGGATGCCGGAAATGGATTTGATGAGTGTCATATTGTGTAAGATTTTCTTCGTTTAGTCTTGCAAAGTTATTAATTTTGCGCCCCAATTACAAATGAAAGCCATGAACGGATTCTGGACCATCCTTATGCTCATCTTCTCGAACGTTTTCATGACGTTCGCCTGGTACGGCCACCTGAAACTGCAGGAAATGAAAATCTCCACGGGCTGGCCGCTCATCCTCATCATCCTCTTTTCCTGGGGCATTGCCTTTTTCGAGTACTGCCTCACCGTGCCGGCCAACCGGATAGGCTTCCAGGGCAACGGCGGTCCCTTCAACCTGATGCAGCTCAAGGTAATCCAGGAGGTGATTTCCCTCACCATCTTCACGGTCATTGTCACTTTTCTGTTCAAGGGACAGCCTGTCCAGTGGAATCACTTGGCGGCCTTTTTCTGCATGATCATGGCGGTTTTCTTCGTGTTTTTGAAATAAAAATTTGGAGATTCAGATTTTTGTTGTACCTTTGCACTCCCACTTGCTGGGTTCGTATAACGGTTAGTACTCGAGATTCTCAATCTCGCAATAGGAGTTCGATTCTCCTACCCAGTACCGGAAGCGTCAGGAATGTTTTCCCGGCGCTTTTTTGATAAGATGGCGCTGTTTTGCAACATAGTGAACGCCCGGGACCTGGGCGGCATCCGCATCGGCAACAAGGTGGTGCGGGAAGGGCTGTTGCTGCGCACCGCCCACCTGCACGATGCTTCCCCGGAGGATATCCGCAAGCTCTCGGAACACTATCACCTCAGGCGCATCTTCGATTTCCGTTCCTACCCGGAAGCCTCCCTGCAGCCGGACACCCCCGTTCCGGGCGCCGAATACCTGCAACTCCCCACCTTGGATTTATCGGCCGAAAAAGAAACCGGCGAAGCCATGCCGGAAGAGATGTGGGTGAATCTGGATCGTCACATCGTGCGCCTCTCCTTCATGAAACTGTTCCAGCAGAAGGCCCGGGATCTGTATCCTTCCCTCATCCTGAGCGAGTATTCCCAGCTTCAATATGCCTCCTTCCTCAACCTCATCCTGGAAACGGAAGAGGGCGCCGTCCTCTGGCACTGTTCGCAGGGAAAAGACCGCACGGGCATCGGAGCCGCCCTTATCCTGGGCGCCCTGGGGGCCGACAGGGACACCATCGTAAAGGACTTCGACCGGTCCAACGACAGTTATCGGCCCTTGGTGGAAAAACTCTGTGCCGATGTCGAGGCCGCCGGCGGAGGGGAAGAGGAAAAAGAGGTGGTGAGGGCCTTCATGGGCGTGAGTGTGAGGAATTTCTGCCGCGCCCTGGACATCCTGGAGGCCAACTGGGGCTCCATCCCCGGCTATCTGGAGGAGCAGATGGACATTGATGAGCAGGATCTGGAAACCCTCCGTGCGCGGTATCTGGTTTAGTTCTCACAAGGATGCTCCGTCAGGAGTCCCGCAGCCCAAGCCTTGAAATCGCTCCACCTGTAATAGGGGCCCTGCACCGACTCAAGCTGCGGTAAAAGGGCCTCTTTTTCGTTCAGCACTACTTTGAAGAGAATATCTCCGCCCTTGTTCCTGTAAAAGACCATGAGAAGGGTGGCGGCCATGGGGATGTCGTAGTTGCGGAACCAGTACTTGGCCTCTTCCGGGGTGGCGGGGACCGTTCCGCAGCGGTTCACGTCCAACAGGGTGACCAGCGCTTCCAGGATATAGTCATGGCCGAAGCGGAGGTGGGCGGCCATCTGAGGGTCGGAGAGGGCTTCATCGGCCTTGGAGAGCATGTCTTCCAAAAGCGGGATAACGGAGTAGCGGGCGGTGATGTCTCCGCGGAAGGAGAAGTAATTGTCCGCCTCCCAGAAACGCAGACGCTGTTCCGGGGTAAGGAGGTCGTCAAAGAGAGGAGCCGATTCGTAATTGTGGTAGCCGCAGTAGATTTGCCAGAGTTCCCGGAGGAAGCCGACGGCTCCGCCTCTGAATTCTTCTATGAAGGCGCTGTCCGTAAAGAGCTTGTCCAAGACTTCCTGCCAGGGGGTGATGCGGAGGAAGAAATCCGTACTGGACTCCAGCGACACGGCATTCTTCTGGCCCTTGAAACTGCGTCTGAGGGCCTTGGGGGCGCTGGGCGGGGCTATCACCGTCATGCCGTCATGGGTGGAGGAGAGGCGGATTTGCAGCTCCGGATTGCCGCTTTTGAGACTCAGGTTGAAGGCGCCCATGCTTACGATGCAACGCTGGCCGGTGGAAGACAGGGCTTCCACTTTTTTTCGGCCTTTGAACACCTCCGGGAAGGACTGATACACAAACTCGCCGATGGCCCGGTGCTGGTCATAGCCCAGCGGAACCAGATCCCCGGAATTGATCCAGGGTTCCATGTAGAAGTCCTCATACTTGGCGGCAAACTCCTTGCCGTAGGGCGTGAGGACATCCTTTTCCGCCGCCTTCTCAAACACGTTGTGAAGGAGGGTATAAGTTTCGGAATTCCAGGCATAGCGGGAACCATGTCTCCCGTAATGGCTGATATAGAAGGGCTTGTAGCCTTTGGGCGCCTTGGTGAGGGTGCCAAACTCGTCCAGCCGGTGCGGGCCTTCCATGCCGTAGGCCTTCCGGATATCGGCCCGGACCTGGTCCAGAACATCATATTGCTGCGCTTGGAGGATAAGGGCCGATGCGAGAAGGCCCGTCAGGAGGGTTGTCAATCTTTTCATAAAACAAAGTTAGTAAAAATTTTCCACACAATTCCAAATTCTGGCAAGCCTTGCCAAAATTTGGGGAAAGGCCTGCGGGCGCCGTATCTTGCGGAAAAATTTGGAACTATGACACAGAAACAAGAATTCCTCTTCCCTCTCTTCGAGGCCCATGTGCGCCTGCTGGCAGACGCATCCTCCATCCACATCGAAGGCCTGCCCGACGGGCCGGACACCCTTCCCCTCCCCACCCTCTACCGAAACGGCATCCAGGCCATCTACAACCTGTTGGAAAGCATGGTGTCCCATCTCAGCTGCATCTGCATTTCCGGCGTCTGGGACGTGCGGGAGAATCTCCCTTTCACCGCCTTCGACGTCTGGATTCAGCAAGACACGGAGGAAGGCTTCTACCTTCCCATGGCATCGGCCCTGTCCCTGTTCCGGGAAAACGGCATCCCTTATTTTCATCACCCCTTAAATGCATAAAGTATGAGAACAGATTGGTTTATCGTGTGCGAACTGGTTTTCGCGGAAGAATTTTTGGCACGGGAGCAACTGACAGAATGTCAGACGTGCCCGGCTGGCAGGCATTTTGAAAGGAAAAAGGCCGAAACTATCAAGCATCATGGCAGAAAAAAAGAAAAAGAATACAGAGGAAAAGGAAGGCGGAAAGGGCATGGCCGCCCTGGAAGCCCGGATAGAAGGTTTGAACGAGCAGTTGGAAGAGGCGCAGCAAAAGACTCAGGAGGCAGAGAAAAAGGCCTCTGACGCCAAGGCGGATTACCTCCGCCTGATGGCGGAGTTTGACACGTTCCGCCGCCGCACTGCAGAAGAGAAGCTGTCCCTGGTCTCCAGCGCATCGGCCGATACCATCAAGGGCCTGCTTCCCGTTCTGGACGACTGCGAGATTGCCCTGGCCACCCTTCAGGACAGCACGGACAGCCAGGCCGCCAAGGAAGGCACGCAGATGATTTTTGACAAACTCACCGCCTACCTCAAAGGAAAAGGCCTGGAGCGCATTGAGGCCAAGGGGCTGGATTTTGATACGGAGCTGCATGAGGCGGTGACCACCTTCCCCGCCCCGTCCGAGGAGCTGAAGGGCAAGGTGATGGACGTGGTCCAGACGGGCTACACCCTGGGAGGAAAGGTTCTCCGCTATGCGAAAGTGGTTGTTGGAGCATAAGATATGGCAAACAAAAGAGATTACTACGAGGTCCTGGGAGTAGACAAGAAAGCCTCCGCAGACGAAATCAAGAGCGCCTACCGCAAGTTGGCGCTCAAGTGGCATCCGGACCGCTGGGTAAACGGCACGGACGCAGAGAAAAAAACGGCCGAAGACAACTTCAAGGAAGCGGCCGAGGCCTACTCCGTCCTCAGTGACCCGGACAAGAGGGCCAAGTACGACCAGTTCGGCTTCGCGGCCGAGCAGATGGGCGGCGCCGGCGGCTTCGACTTTGGCGGAATGGACATCAACGACTTCCTGCGCAACATCTTCGGCGGCAGCTTCGGTTTCGACTTCGGCGGCAGCGGCTTCGGCGGCTTCGGTGGCTTTGGCGGCGGCAGTACCCAGAGCGGTACCCGCGTGATGAGGGGCCGTGACATCCGCACCAGCGTCAAGCTCACCCTGGAAGAAATAGCCAATGGCTGCGAGAAGGAGATTTCCCTGGAACGCGCCCGTCCCTGCCCGGATTGCGGCGGCAAGGGGGCCAAGAGTGAGGCCGACATCAAAACCTGCCCCACCTGTAACGGCCAGGGCCGGGTGCGCCAGCAAACCAGAAGCCTTTTCGGCGTGGGGTACACCATCGGCACCTGCCCGCAGTGCCAGGGAGAGGGAAAGATTATCTCCAATCCCTGCCGGCGCTGCAACGGCACCGGCCTGGAGCGCAAGCGGGAAATGGTGCGGGTACGCATCCCCGCCGGCGTAGAGAACGGTATGCAGATTACCATCCCCGGAGAGGGCCACGCGGCCCCGCACGGCGGCACCAACGGAGACCTGTTGGTAGTCATCAACGAGATCCAGCATCCACAGCGGGACGGCAACAACCTCTTCTACACCACCACCATTTCCGTGATGGACGCCATGCTGGGTACGGAAGTGTCCGTTCCCTGCCTGGACGGCAGTTATAAGGTAAAGGTGGAACCCGGAACCCAGTCCGGCACGGTGGTGAAACTGCGCGGCAAGGGCCTGCCCAGCGTGCAAGGCTACAGCCGCGGAACCGGAGACCTTTATGTGAAATTCCAGGTGTGGGTGCCGCACAAGCTCTCTAAAAGCGAAAAAGAAGCCTTGGAGGCCCTGCGCAGCAGCTCCTCCTTCAAACCGGACCTTACCCGGGAAGACAAGGCCACCTTTGACAAGGTGAAAAATATTTTCTAAAAATTCCACAAAAGTTTTGGGATTATCCAAAAAGATTGTATCTTTGCAGTCCCAAAAATAAAACGCAACCTCTTGTAAGGAGCCAAACCGCAATGTTGCATAAAGGAATTTGAAATTATGGATTTGATTAAGATTGCAGAGCAGGCTTTCAACAACGAGAAAGCAGCCTCCTATCCGGAATTCAAGGCCGGTGACACCATCACCGTTACCTACAGAATCAAGGAAGGTGATAAAGAAAGACTTCAGAAGTTCCGCGGTGTCGTGATTCAGATCAGTGGTATGGACCCGTTCACCAAGACCTTCACGGTGCGCAAAATTGCCAGTGGCGTGGGCGTAGAAAGGATTTTCCCCTACCAGTCCCCGTTCATCGACAACATCGAGGTTAACAAGTTCGGTAAAGTGCGTCGCGCACGTATCTTCTACCTCAGAGACCTCACCGGTAAGAAGGCCCGCATCCGCGAGAAAGTTTACGTCGCAGAGAATAAGGAAGCCTGATGAAGGCATCCAACCGGCTCCATAGCTCAATTGAATAGAGCATTTGACTACGGATCAAAAGGTTACAGGTTTGAGTCCTGTTGGAGTCACGAGAAAACCCCATTGGAGTGCATCCAGTGGGGTTTTTCATATTAAATTGTCCCAAAATTGTCCCAATGAATTGAAAATGGTTAAGTTTTTTTGATTATTTTTTATTACGGATGTTGACCGTATCAAAAAAAACATTACCTTTGCAGTTGAGTTCATTTCTCAGATGAGAAAAGGAAATCGAAGGACGCAAGCCGTTGATGCTCTGCGTCCTTTGCTTTTATTTCAAGTCCACCAATCTGCGTTTCCATTTCTTGGACATCTTATTCCTGGCCTTATCCTTACCCTCGATATGGTATGCAGTAAGGAGATAATACTCATCCTTCTTACGTAAGGGTTCAAGAACAATTACGTATTCCTCATCTTTGTCCCAAATGTATGTACGAATGCCTTCAGGTTCTTCTACTGAAAACACATACATATTTGTTTTCTTTTTCTCTTCCAAATGATACTTCAACCAATGGAGACGTACAGAACGAGATGGATCATACTCTCTTTTTTTTGTTTCTTTGTCCGTAATAACCGTTGTCAGGTGACGGAATAGACGCTCCATCGTGTCCTGGCCTTCTGCCGGAGTGGGATTCAATTTCTTTCTTCGGAACGTGAAGTTCGCATTGTTTGAGATGTCTCGATTGAAGACCCCTTTTAACGATGCCGTACGCTGAGCCTCATTTAGGCTGTTCAATTCGAGCAACTGATTGTAAACTTTCAGAAGATTTGTAGGCATGCTATTTTAGGTCGATGAAGAACAGGTTCAACTTTTCGGAATAATTAGTCTTGGTAAGATTAGACAAGTTCGCGTGCTTGCTTATTTTATCCAGAATCAACACCTTAGCTGAATTTTGCTTTTGCTCAAAATTAGCATTGTATGAAATAGCTCCCATAAGAAAATCCGCCAATTGCATGAGAATGCTTTCTTCTGACCGTATGTTTTGCACATTGCGAAACACCCCAAACTTCACATTCAGTATATCCTTGAGCCTACGGACCTTGATAGCTGACAAAGTATCCTTGATGTCCAGATATACGTTGTAATGATTTGTGGTGTCTACCTTATAGTTCAGCAACTGGTAGTACATCTTGTAGTAGAAATCATCAAAATCACTATTGAAATCATCGCAGCGAATCTGTGATTTATCTATTCCAATGGCTCTAAACTTAAGGTCTGTGTCAAAAAAATAATCTACCAAGTCCAGATAGAATTGAAGTTTGGACATAGAGACGTGGGACCACTTAATTTCCGCATTGAACTTATGCTTGTCTTTGAGTTCCTTAATCCTTTCGGTGTGACGGCGTACTTGCGGATACGCGCAATTAATCGATCCGAGAAACATGTATTTCTTATGATCGTTTTCGATGTGGCAACTCTCGTCACAGTATATATTGAACGTCTTGTCCATAGTCAATTACGATTTGTGCAAATTTACGAAAGTTATCCAAACAAAGCGATATCAATCTAAAAAAACATAGAAAGCCGCCCCACTGTAATGGGGGACGGCTACGTAAATAAGTCCAAGTCTATGTATGCTTGGCCTTGGTGAGTGTTGACTACGCGCTCAGCCTCACCTGGGCGAGGACTTCTCCGGACTTCTCACCGGTGGCGGTGTTTACGTAGAAGTACTTGAAGAAGACCTTCGGGTTGCCGGCATTGGGTGATTGTCTTCCCCTTGTGGAACAGAACAAGCAACAGATGTCTCGAATCTATCCAACACGAAACCTATCCGAAAGAATTACGGAAAACTACTAAAAAGATTAGGAGA
>CAJOMB010000023.1 GCA_905235615.1 uncultured Bacteroidales bacterium
AGAAAATGGAAAACTTTTATTACCTTTGTACCCAGCGTGAAAGATGAGTAAAGTTCAACCATGGTCAGATTCTTCGGAAATACCACCGGCAAGGTAGATGACAAGGGACGCATCGTGTTCCCTGCCATGTTCCGCGACGCGATGATTCGCGGCTGCGCCGAAGACATGACCCTGGTGGTCAAAAAGAACGTGCACCAGCGTTGCCTGGACCTCTTCCCCTACGAGGAGTGGGTCAAGCGGAGCGACAAGGTGCTGGAAAGCCGGGACCCCGAACTCAACATCGAAGACGCTGAATTTTGGACCAAGTACAATGACGGTGTCTTCACCCTGGTTCCGGACGGAAAGCTGGGCCGCCTGAACATCCCGTCACAACTGCTTGAGAGTGTCGGTATTACCACTGAGGTAGTATTCGGCGGTGTTGGCTACAAGCTCCAGATCTGGGATCCGGAAACCATGAAGGCCGACCTTCTCTCCGACGAGAAGTTCAAAGAAACCGCATCGAGACTATCCGTTAGAAAATAAGGGAGGTCTCGAAAATGTCTGAATATCATATCCCTGTGCTGCTGGCGGAAAGTGTTTCCGCCCTTGTCACAAATCCCGACGGAACATATGCAGATGCCACTTTCGGAGGCGGTGGGCACACCGCTGCCATTCTTTCACGCTTAAACGGTGACGGACGCGTCATCGCCTTCGATCGTGACATCGACGCCATTCAGGGCGCCTTGAAGGACCCTCGCCTCACCCTCATCCACAACAACTTCCGCTTCATCGAGAATTACGCGGAGCAACTGAACAGATCCTTCGCTGCCGCTCAGGATGACAAACAGCAGGCAGCAGACGGAGCCTTTGCCCGTACAGAGTCCTTCGGCCCGGCCGTGTTCGACGGCATCCTGGCGGATCTCGGGGTCAGCTCCCACCAGTTCGACACCGCAGACCGCGGTTTCAGTTTCCGCTTCGAGGATGCCCCGTTGGACATGCGCATGAACCGGGAGGCAGCCTTATCGGCCGCAGAGGTGGTGAACAGCTACCCCGAAGAGGAACTGGAGCGCATCCTGAGGCTCTACGGAGAAGTGGACGGAGCCCGGAACATGGCCAGGCTCATCCGGGAGGCCCGCGCCCAGGCGGAAATCCGCACCACCGGAGACCTGGACCGCGCCATTGCCCGCATGCTCCCCAAGGGGGCGGAACACAAAGTGCTGGCCAAGGTGTACCAGGCCCTGCGGATAGAGGTGAACCAGGAGATGCGTTCCTTGGAGAAATTCTTAGAGGGCGCCACCCGCAGCCTCAAGGAAGGCGGCCGTTTGGTGGTGATTACCTACCACAGCCTGGAAGACCGGATGGTGAAAAACTTCATCAAGACCGGCAACGTGGAAGGAAAAACGGAAGAAAACATATACGGAAAGGTGCAGAGCCCGTTGGAGGCCGTCAGCCGCAAGCCCATCCTCCCTGCCGAGGAAGAGATTGCCGCCAACACGCGCGCCCGCAGCGCCAAGCTCCGCATAGCGGAAAGGAGGATGCAGGATGAGTAAGGTGAGTTTCTGGAAAAGGCTCCGCGGAGGGCTCAAGTCCCTGCGCAACGGAGAACTCCTGCTGAAGATAGGGGCCGACAAGTTCTACCTCCACATCATGTACCTCTTTCTGCTGATGTGGCTGAGCATCATGCTGAGCCTGAAAGTGGACAAGACCCTCTCCCGCGTGGGAGACAACAAGGCCGCCATAGAGGAACTGCGCATCTACCATGCGCAGAAAGAGGCCCAGCTGGTGAAACTGCACAGCGCATCCACCACCCGCACCCGCCTCAGACAACTGGGTTCCCCGGTCACCTCCCCCAAGGAGCCCGCAACGGTAATCAAGAAGAAATGAGCCGCAGAGAGAGCGAAATACAGGACACCATAGAAAACCGCGACCGAATCCACGTGGTTATGTTCTTCCTGTCCTATGTCTTCCTGTTCCTCGGGATAGGAATCCTCATCTGCATTATCCATATCCAGACCACCTATCATGTGGACGACAAGGTGATAGGCCTGTTCCGCCCCACGGTGGAAAAGCACATCGAGGCTCCCGTCCGCGGAAAGATTCTGGCCACCGACGGGCGTCCCATGGCCATATCGGCCCCTCTGTACGACCTTTACATGGACTGCACCGTGAAGCGCCAATTTTATAAGGAAAACGGGAAAGAGGAGCTGGAGGAAGCTTGGAGAAAAAAGGCCCGCGAACTGGGCGTGTACCTGAGCAACCAGTTCCGGGACAAGAGCGCCGACCAGTACGCCCGTCTCATCCTCCAGGGACGGGACAAGGGCAACCAGTACCTCCTTATCCGGAAGAATGTGGACTTGGAGACGCTGAACCTGGTGAAGACCTTCCCCCTGTACAAGGAGGGAACCTACACCGGCGGCCTCATCCCCGTGAAGCATGAGGAGCGCATCTATCCCTATGACACGCTGGCCCGCCGCACCATCGGCTATGTGAATGACGTCTCCCGCAGGGGCATCGAGGACAGCTTTGACAGCGAGCTCCACGGCCAGGAGGGCTACGAATGGCGCCGCGTCACGGACAACCGCCGCTGGGTAAGGGACCTGGATTCCGCCGTGGTGGCCGTGCAGGACGGAAACGATGTCCGAACCACCCTCAATGTGGATTTTCAGGACATGGCCGACAAGGCCCTCCGCGCCCAGATCCGGGAGAATCCCGACGTGCGGGCCGGCATCTGCGTGATAATGGAAACCAAGACGGGAGCCATCCGTGCCATGGTGAACCTCTCCCGCGAAACACCGGCCTCCGGCTTGTCCGAACGCGAGAACCTGGTGCTCTCCGAGCGCGGAGAACAGGGTTCGGTCATGAAGACCGCCACCCTGCTGTCTTTGGTGGAGGACGGGCACGTGAAACGGCTGGAGCAGACGCTTCCCACCAACAACGGCTGGGTGCCCAACTGGCGCCATCCCGGCAAGGCCTCCGAATACCCGCACGACGACCACATCAGCGACTACCAGCGCAAGACCGGCCGCAGGGACATCACCGTAATGCACGGCTTCGAGATTTCCTCCAACTACGTATTCGCCCAGCTGGCGGAAACCTATTACGGCAAGAATCCCCAGGAACTCTTCGACCACCTGTATTCCTACCGCCTGGGAGAAGCCTTTGACTTTGACATCGAAGGACTGCGTACCCCGAGCGTCACCCGCCCGGGCACGCCCGGCTGGTCCAACAATACCCTGGGAACGGTAGCCTACGGGTATGGGCTCAGCGTGACGCCCCTGCACGTGGTCACCTTCTACAACGGAATTGCCAACCGCGGCCGCATGATGAAACCCTATCTGGTGGAGAGCATCGAGAAAGACGGCAAGGTGCTGCGGAGGTTCAGCCCGTCGGCCCTCAACGAGAGCATCTGCTCCCCCGCCACCGCCGACACCGTAACCCGCGCCCTCAAAGCCGTGGTGAACAGCGGGACGGCCACCCGCCTGAGGGGAGCCAGGCTCACCGTGGCCGGCAAGACGGGCACCGCCCGCGTTGTGCTGCCGGACGGCAAGTACCAGGACGCCTACGGCCGCAAGAAGAACCAGGGAACCTTCGTGGGCTTCTTCCCGGCCGACAACCCCAAGTACACCATCCTGGTTACGGTGTACTCCTACCTTTCCGCACAGAGCTTCTACGGCGGAACCATGCCGGCCCTGGCCGTGCGGGATATCGTGGACCAGCTCTATGCCCTGGACCCGGATTTCCGGAGTGAGATTCACCCCACCGATCCGGTTCCCCAAATGAACAAGAAGAAATGAACTGTAAAGACTATACCCTCATAACGGCCGACTCCAGGAAGGTGATTCCCGGAGCCCTGTTCGTAGCTGTAAAGGGCTACAGCAGCGACGGCCACGACTATATTGCCAACGCCCTTGAAAAAGGCGCTGCCGGCATCATCTGCGAATATTTACCCAAGGGTCTATGTCCGGAGGCCGAAGGCCGACTCAGGGGGTCTGGGGGATTAGTCCCCCAGTCTTTCGAAGAAAGAGGTGTCCACTACGAAGTGGTGGAAAACAGCCGCCGCGCCCTGGCTATGGCGGCCGATGAATTCTACGGCCACCCCTCCCGCAAGCTCACCCTGGTGGGCATCACCGGCACCAACGGCAAGACCACCACGGTCACGCTGCTGTACCGGCTGTTCCGCAGCCTGGGCTATCCGTGCGGCCTGCTGTCCACCATCGCCAATTACGTGGGAGACGAGCGATATGAAACCGACAACACCACCGTGGACCCCGTCACCCTGAACGAGCTGATGGCCCGCATGGTGGAAAAAGGCTGTGCGTACTGCTTCATGGAGGTGAGCTCCATAGGCGTGGAGCAGGACCGCGTGACGGGGCTGGAATTTGCCATGGGCATCTTCTCCAACCTCACGCACGACCACCTGGACTACCACAAGACCTTTGCGGAGTACCTCCGTTGCAAGAAGCTCTTCTTCGACAGGCTGCCGGCCAAGGCCGTCGCCCTCATCAACACCGATGACAAGAACGGTCCCGTGATGGTGCAGAACACCAAGGCCCGCGTGGTCACCTATTCCGTAAAAGGCCTGGCCGACCACATCGCCCGCGTCATGGAGCAGGACGTGGAAGGGATGCAGCTCGTGATAGACGGGACGGAGACCTGGGTGCGCCTGATCGGCATCCACAATGCCTACAACCTCCTGGCCATCTACAGCGCCGCCGTCTGCCTTGGGGCCGATAAAGACCAGGTGCTCCTGGCCCTCTCCCAGTTAGAGAGCGCCCCGGGCCGACTGGAGAATATCCGCGGGCCCAAGGGCATCACCGTGGTGCTGGACTACGCCCATACGCCCGATGCTCTGGAGAACGTCCTCACCTGCCTGAAGGGTATCGCCTCCGAACGCCAGCTCATCTGCCTGTTCGGCTGCGGCGGAGACAGGGACAAGACCAAGCGCCCGGAAATGGCCCGGATTGCCTGCGCCCTCTCCGACCGCGTTGTCATCACCTCCGACAATCCCCGCACGGAAGACCCCGAGGCCATCATTGCCGATATCCACTCCGGCCTCCAGCCCCAGGACCTGGCCAAGACCCTCACCATCACGGGCCGGGCCGAGGCCATCCGGACCGCCATCCTCACCGCCCCGGAAGGAGCCGTGATTCTGCTGGCTGGGAAGGGACACGAGGACTACCAGATTATCGGCCATGAAAAAATCCACTTCTCCGAGAAGGAGATTGTAAACGAAACCTTTAAACTGATGCTGTAATGATTTACCACCTGTTTCAATATCTGGAGAACACGGGGTACGACTTCCCCGGCATGGGCCTGATGCACTACCTGAGCTTCCGGGCCATGCTGTCGGCCGTCACCGCCGTGCTGGTGGCGCTGTTCGCCGGCAACAGGATCATTGACTGGCTCCGTTCCAAACAGATTGGCGAGACCGTAAGAGACCTGGGACTGGAAGGCCAGGTTCAGAAGAAGGGCACCCCCACCATGGGCGGCATCATCATCATCCTGTCCATCCTGAGCGGCGTGCTTCTCTTTTGTGACCTTACCAATATCTATGTGATTCTTCTGCTGGTGAGCACCCTCTGGTGCGGCGCCCTGGGCTTTGCGGACGACTATATCAAGGTGTTCAAGCATCGCAAGGAAGGCATGTCGGAGAAGGGGAAACTGGCGGGCCAGGTTTTGCTGGGCTTCGTGGTGGGCCTCACCGTCTGGATGAGCCCGGACATCGTCGTTCGTGAAAAGGTGGAAGTGAAGGAGAGCGTCGAGCGCACCTTGGAGACGGAAACCGCCGTCACTACCGGCCGATATGTCCAGGAAGATGTGGTGAAAAGCACCAAGACCACCATTCCCTTCGTGAAAAACCACGAATTCGACTACCGCTGGCTCTCCCCGGTGAAAGGAACCTGGGGCTGGTACGCCAAATGGGCCATCTACGTGCTCATGATCGTGATTGTGATTACCGCCTGCTCCAACGGGACCAACCTCACCGACGGCCTGGACGGCCTGGCGGCGGGGACATCGGCCGTGGTAGGCGTGGTGCTGGGCATACTGGCCTGGCTCGGAGGCAACCTGATTGACTCCAACTACCTCAATATCATGTACATCCCGGGCTCCGGAGAGATTGCCATCTTCATGAGCGCCTTAGTGGGCGCCTTAGTGGGCTTCCTCTGGTACAATTCCTTCCCGGCCCAGGTGTTCATGGGAGACACGGGAAGCCTCACCATCGGCGGCATCATCGGCGTAAGCGCCGTGCTCATGCGCAAGGAACTCCTCCTTCCCCTGCTGTGCGGCGTCTTCTTCGCAGAAAGCGTCTCCGTCATGGCCCAGCGCTTCTATTTCCGTTATACCAAGAAGAAAACGGGGGTGGGACACCGTATCTGGAGCATGGCTCCCCTGCACCATCATTATCAGGATAAAAAAGCGACGGAAGGTCCGGTCATTTTCCCCAAACCGGTTCCTCCGCAGCACGAAGCAAAGATTACCATCCGTTTCTGGATTGTGGGTCTGATGCTGGCAGTAAGTACATTGGCTTTGTTGAAAATAAGATAGTCATGTCGAGAGTTGTAGTATTGGGCGGCGCCGAAAGCGGAGTAGGCGCAGCGGTCCTGGCCAAAGTGAAAGGCTTCGATGTGTTCCTGAGCGACAAGGGACAGATCAGGGAAGAGTATGCCCAGACCCTGAGGAAGTGGGACATTCCCTTCGAGCAGGGGCAACATACGGAAGAAAAGATCCTGAATGCCGACGAGGTGGTCAAGAGCCCCGGCATCCCGGGCACCGTCCCCATGGTGCAGAAAATCCGGGAAAAGGGCATCCGGATTGTGTCGGAGATTGAATTCGCCAGCCGCTACGACTCCGCGAAGAAAATCTGCATCACCGGTTCCAACGGAAAAACCACCACGACGTCCCTCATTTATTATCTTCTGAAGAACGCCGGGCTCAACGTGGGACTGGGCGGCAACATAGGCAAGAGCTACGCCTATCAGGTGGCCACCGAGCATTTTGACTATTACGTATTGGAAATCAGTAGTTTCCAGTTGGACGACATCTACGATTTCCGTCCGGACATCGCCATTATCACCAACATTACCCCGGACCACCTGGACCGCTACGACCACAAGATGGAAAACTACGTGGCCGCCAAGTTCAACATTACCCGGAACCTCACGCAGGACGACTGCTTCATCTTCGACTCCGACGACGCCATCACCATCGGCCACCTGAACAACATCGTGCTCCGCTGCAAGATGCTGCCCTTCTCCCAGGAGAAGGAGGTGCCCCAGGGTGCTTTCGTCCGGAATGGCAAAATGGTCATCCGCTACGAGAAAGAGGAGACCGACATCTTCCTCCAGGAACTGGCCTTGGGTGGCCGGCACAATGTCTATAACTCCATGGCCGCCGCCCTCGCCGCCAAGGCCACCGGAATCGAAAACGAGGTCATCCGCCGGTCCTTGGCCACCTTCCAGCCCATCGAGCACCGGCTGGAACCCGTTTTGAGCATCAAGGACGTGCTGTACATCAACGACTCCAAGGCCACCAACGTGGACAGCGCCTGGTATGCCCTGGAATGCCAGAAGAAACCCGTGGTCTGGATTGTGGGCGGTACCGACAAGGGCAACGACTACAGTGTGCTGGATGAGCTGGTGAAAGAGAAAGTGAAGGCCATCGTCTGCTTAGGCAAGGACAACAGCAAGATTCATGCAGCCTTTGAGAAGATGGTCCCCATCATTACCGATACCCTGAGCGCCGACGAGGCGGTAAAGAAAGCATCCGAGCTGGCCGTTCCCGGCGACGTGGTGCTTCTGAGCCCCTGCTGCGCCAGTTTTGACCTGTTTAAAAACTACGAGGACCGCGGCGAACAGTTCAAGGCCGCCGTCCGCAAACTGTAAGGCGCCATGCAGGAGGAGAAAACACATACCCATTTTCTGGGCTATCTGGCCCAGCTCATGGACCGCTTCACGGGAGACAAGGTCATCTTTCTGATTGCCCTGTTCCTCATGCTCATCTCCGTGGTGTCCGTCTTCTCCTCCACCCCGCGCTTAGTGGACGAGACCCACGGCATCGACCGTGTGTCCATCATGGTGAGCCAGCTCAAGGTGGTGGCCGCCGGCTTCGGCATCATCCTGGCCCTGTACTTCCTGGGGCGGCAAAGCTGGTTCCGCGCCCTGTCCAAATGGGGCTTCGCAGTCAGTTTTATGCTGCTGGTCATCCTGGTGCTGAACCTGAACCTGGGCATCGTACGCGCCGCAGAAATCAACGGCGCCCGCCGCATCCTGAGGATAGGCGGCTTCCAGGTCCATATCTATGAGTACATCAAGCTGTTCATGGTCATGTACATAGGATGGGCGCTGGACACCTTCAAGGAGCACGGCTTCGTATGGGCTCCGCGCATAGCCGCCCGCTTCCCCCGCCTCTCCTTCCTGGAGAAGGACGGCTGGCAGAAGATCATCTACATCTACGCCCCCATCGCCATCGTTTGCCTGATGGTGATGATGGGCTCCAATTCATCGGCCCTTTTCATGGGAATCATCCTGATGCTGATGGTGCTCATCGGAGGACTGGACGTGAAGGATATCGGCGTCTTCGGCCTGTTCATCGCCATCGCGGTGGGCGGCCTGTACGCCTCCTACAAGGCCGGATGGCTGGAAGGAAGCCGCTTCGGAACCGCGATAGGCCGAATCACACAGGACGACGACGCCACCATGCAGATTCTCCTGAACAGCAAACGCGAATCTCCCGAGTGGGTGAAAGCCCGCGGCAAGCTGGACCAGCCCGTAGGGGCCCTCCTGGCCATCAAGGAAGGCGGTCCCCTGGGGAAGGGCATCGGCAACAGCACCCAGAAATACCAGGTGCCCGTCATCTTCGGAGACTACATGTTCAGCTTCATCGTGGAAGAAACGGGCCTGTGGGGCGCCCTCATCCTCATCATGCTCTACTTCAGCCTCTTTGCCCGGGGTACCTTAGTAGCCAAGATGTGCGACAACTACTATGACAAAATCATCGTGGCCGGACTCATCATCCTGGTCACCGGGCAGGCCTTCATGCACATGTGCGTGAACGTACACATGCCCTTTGTGCCCCAGACGGGGCAGACCCTCCCGTTAGTAAGCCACGGAACCAATGCGTTCCTGGTGTTCAGCGTGGTATTCGGCATTCTGGTGAGCATTTCCAAGGATGCCAGCGAGAACATGGCCAGAAAACAGGCTCAACTGAGGGCCGAGGCCGAAAACAGTTGGACCCAAGACAGTACGCGATAATGGAATACAAACCCATCAGAGTCATCATCAGCGGCGGCGGCACGGGAGGCCATATCTTCCCGGCCATCTCCATTGCGAACAAACTGAAACAGTTGAACCCCTCCACGGAGATTCTCTTCGTGGGAGCCGAGGGCAAGATGGAAATGGAAAAGGTCCCGGCCGAGGGATACGAAATCGTCGGCCTGCCCATCGTAGGCTTCCAGCGCCAGCTGAGCATGAAGCACCTCATGAACAACCTCACCGTCCCCTTCCGCGTGTTGGGAAGCGTCCATCACGCAAAGAAAATCGTGAAGGACTTTGGCCCGGACGTGGTGGTGGGCGTGGGCGGCTATGCCAGCGCTCCCCTGCTGTGGGCGGCCACCGGCATGAAGGTTCCCGCCGTGATTCAGGAACAGAACGGCTTTGCCGGACTCACCAACAAGCTGCTGGGAAACCGTGTCCAGCGCATCTGCGTGGCCTACGAAGGCATGGAGAAGTTCTTCCCAAAGGAGAAAATCGTGATGAGCGGCAACCCCATCCGCGAGGTCCTGTCCCGCCCGGCCACGGAAGAGCAGAAGGCCGAAGCGCTATCCTACTTCGGACTCAACCCGGGCAAAAGGCATCTGTTCATCGTGGGCGGAAGCCTGGGCAGCGGCACCCTCAACCGCGCCATGCAGCACTGGATTCAGGACGGCTGCCCCGAAGGAGAGGACGTGGAGGTGATCTGGCAGTGCGGAAAATACTACAAGAAAGACATCGACGCCTTCATGGAGGCCCATTCGCAGGTGGAGGGAATCAGGCACTATGACTTTATCGGCCGGATGGATCTGGCCTATGCCGCAGCCGATGTGGTTGTGTCCCGCAGCGGCGCCAGCACGGTTTCCGAGCTCTGCGCCATGGGGAAAGCCACCGTGTTCGTGCCCTCCCCCAACGTGGCCGAGGACCATCAGACGCACAACGCCATGGCGCTGGTGAGGAAAGAGGCAGCCATGCTGGTGAAGGACAACGAGGCCATAGACGAGCTCCTGCCCACGGCCATCGCCCTCCTCCACAGCCCGGAGCGCCGGGAGAAACTTCAGAAGAACGCCCACGCCATGGCGCTTACCCAGGCCGCACAAGTTATTTGCGACGAAATTTACAAACTCGTATGAAAAACGTTTACTTCATAGGTATCGGCGGCATCGGCATGAGCGCCATCGCCCGTTACTTCAAGTTCAAGGGCTACGAGGTGGCCGGTTACGACCGCACCCCCTCCGAGCTCACGGCCCGGTTGGAGACCGAGGGCATCCCTGTCCACTATGAAGACCGCCCCGACTTGATTCCCGCCGACAAACAGGAAACGCTGGTGGTATATACTCCCGCCATCCCCTCCGACCTGGGAGAACTGCGGAAAGCGATGGATGAAGGCTACCTGGTGCTCAAGCGCTCCCGAACGCTGGGTGAAATCACCAAGGGACAGCGCTGCCTGGCCGTTGCCGGCACCCATGGAAAAACCACCACCTCCACCCTTACCGCGCATATCCTCACGGAATGCGGCGAGGGATGCAGCGCCTTCCTGGGCGGCATTTCCCGGAACTACGGCACCAATCTGCTCATGTCCAAGACCGACACGGTGGTGGTGGAGGCCGATGAATTTGACCGTTCCTTCCTCCAGCTCTACCCGGAGATTGCCGTCATCACTTCGGTGGAGGCGGACCACTTGGACATCTACGGAGACTACGCCCACGTGGTGGAGGCCTTCCGCGCCTTCGCCGGCCAGGTAAGCGGCACCCTCATCGTGAAAAAGGGCGCCCCCGTGGACCAGTCCCATACGAAGGCGAAAGTCTATACCTACCATTATACGGACACCCAGGCCGATTTTCATGCCATCGGCCCCAAGGCCGATGCCCTGGGCCATTTCCACTACGACCTGCATTACCCCGGCGGCATCCTGAAGGACATCCGCGTGGGAGCGCCCGGCTGGGTGAATGCGGAGAACAGCATCGCCGCTGCGGCCATCGCCCTCAGTTACGGGATGGAGCCGGAGAAGGTGAAAGCGGCCATCGGCACTTTCGAAGGCGTAAAAAGGCGCTTGGAAGTACACCTGAACACGCCTCACCTCTCCTATATAGATGACTACGCGCACCATCCGACGGAGCTTTCCAGCGCCATCGCCTCCATGCGCGACATCTTCCCCGGCCGCAAGCTTACGGCCATCTTCCAGCCGCACCTTTATACCCGTACGCGGGACTTTGCAGCCGATTTTGCCAAGGCCCTGTCGGCCGTGGACAAACTCATCCTCTTGGACATCTACCCCGCCCGCGAAGAGCCTATCCCCGGAGTGAGCGCCGAGATGATTTTCAAGGACGTGACCGCCCCTCAGAAGGTGCTCCTGAAAAAGGAAGAACTCATGGATTACCTGGCCGATGAGCCCTTGGACGTGCTGGCCACCTTCGGAGCCGGAAACATAGACCGCTTTATTGAACCCATTACCGAATTATTGAAAAAACGCCTGTGAAACCCGTATATCGTTATATCCTGGGCGCCCTCGTCGTGCTCTCCTGTGCAGCCGTCTGGTTCTTCACTTCCCGGATGGCCCATCGGGAGCTGGCCACGCGCACCTGTCAGGGAAAGGGCAAGCTGCAGGTGACGGTAACGGATTCCACAGAGCGCCGCTTCGTAGCCAAGGCCGATGTGCAGGACTGGTTGGAGAAGGAATACGGAGCCTACGCCGGTCTTCCCCTGGACAGCCTGGACCTGCACCGGATAGAGAAGATTATCTCCGCTCACAGCGCCGTGAGGGAGTGCGAGGCCTGGATTACGGACGACGGTGTGCTGCATGTCCAGCTGAGCCAGCGGCAGCCCGTCCTCAAACTGGACAACGGGCAGAACGCCTGCTATGCCGACGCCACGGGCTACCTGTTCCCGCTTCAGTCCCGGGGCAGCGTGGATGTGCCGGTGGTGAGCGGAACGCTCCCCATCAAGCTGGAAAGAGGCTACAAAGGCTTCCTGCAGGACGAGAGCCAGTCCCTCTGGCTCAAGCGCATCATCGGCATGATGCTTTATATGAAAGGAAAGATCTGGGAACAGGACATAGACCGGATCTACATCAACGCCAAGGGCGACGTGGTGCTGTACCCCGTGGAGGGGAAGGAAGAGTTCCTCTTCGGCCCTCCCGTGAGGATAGAGGAAAAATTCAAGCTGCTGACGGCCTACTACCGCAGCGTGGTCCCGTCCAAAGACCCCGGCTACTACAAGACGGTGGACCTGAGATACCGGAAACAAGTGGTTTGCAAGAAATAAAAACAAAGCTATATGGAAGAAAAATACATTGCCGCCATTGATTTGGGCAGTTCCAAATTCGGCATCTGCGTAGCGCGGATAACCGGAGAGGACGTCCAGATTGTGTACTACAAAGAAACGCCTTCGGACGGCATCCGTTCCAGCATGATTGCCAATCCCATGAAGGCGTCCCAGAAACTCAGGGAAGCCGTCCAGGAGGCCGAGAAGGAACTCATGATCAAGATTCTCCAGGTGGTGGTGGGGATGCCCCGCAGCGAGGTGGACCAGGTGAGCGCATCGGCCCGGGTGGAACGCTCCATGCCGGACGAGTATATTACCTCCGAGGAAGTGGCCACCCTCAAGTCCATCGCCCTGGAGACCTATCCCTTGGACAATCCCGAAAAGCAGATTATCTACGGGGCCGTGGCCCAGTCTTTCTCCATTGACAACGATATCCAGCTGGTGGAAGACGATGTAGTGGGCACGCTTTCTACCAGTCTGGAAGGCAATTTCAAGGTGTTCGTGGGCAACCGGACGGCCACCACGGCCCTGGATAAAATCTTCAACCAGCTGGGCATTGCCATCGCCAAGAAATACTTCCTGCCGGAAGTGGTGGCGCGAACCGTCCTCACGGACGACGAGCGCACCAGCGGCGTGGCCCTGGTAGATGTGGGAGCAGGCGTCACGTCCGTCACCATCTATCACGGCGGCATCATGCGCTACTACGCCTCCATCCCCTTCGGCGGAAAGGTGGTGACCGGAGACATCCGGACGGAATGCTCCATCTCCGAAGACCTGGCAGAGAAAATCAAGAAGCGCTTTGGCGCCTGCATGCCCGGCAAACTGGCCACTTTGAGTGAAAAGGTCCTGCAAATCCGCACCACAGAACCCTACGGTTCCGGTGCGCTATATTTCCGAAATCATCGACTGCCGCTGCAGGGAAATCGTGGAGGCGGTTCTCTACTACATCCAGGAAAGCAACCTGCAGAACAACCTGCGCAGCGGCATCGTCGTGACGGGCGGCGGAGCGGAACTGGTCAATTTCGTCACCCTCTTCAAGGAGATGTCCGGCTACGAGGTCCGCAAGGGCTACCCCCGCTTCATGTTCTCCGCCCCCATGGGAAGCAGTGTCTATTCCACTGCGGCCACATCGGCCCTTGGGATGGTGCTGGCGGCCAAGGACGACCGGCTGCCGGACTGTGTGAGCCAGCCCCTGAAGGAGGAAGAAATTCCGGAAGAGGAGCTGGTGGAACTGGAGGTGACGGACGAGACGCCCATGGCCAACAACGTCACCGACGAAGAAATGGAGAACGGCGAGACCGGCAGTCTCATCTCTCCGGAAGAGTTTGGCGAGGCCGTGAAGAAGGAGAAAAAGAGCCACACCGTGAAGGTAAAGAATCCCAGTTTCATGAGTGTCGCCTGGAAAAAGATGAAGGACAGCATGAAGAACGGTGCGCTCAAGATTTATGACGACGCCACCCGGGACGAAAACGAAAACATGGAGGAGAATCAGTTATGAGTATCGATTACAACAAACCCATCGTTCCCACCGACTGGAACGACGAGAATGCCATCATCAAGGTGATCGGCGTCGGTGGCGGCGGATGCAATGCCGTCAACTACATGTACCGCCAGAATATCCAGGGTTGCAGCTTTATCGTGTGCAACACCGACGCACAGGCTCTCCAATCCAGCGACGTGCCTGTCAAAATCCAGATGGGACAGAACGGCCTGGGCGCCGGTACGGACCCCACCGCCGGCCGCAACGCCGCCTTGGAAAGCCAGGACGAGATTGCCCGCAAGGTGCTGGACTGCGGCACCAAGATGCTCTTCATCACCGCCGGCATGGGCGGCGGCACCGGAACGGGAGCCTCCCCCGTCATTGCCAAGATGGCCAAGGAGCGTGGCATCCTCACGGTAGCCGTTGTCACCATCCCCTTCAAGAACGAAGGCAACGAAAGCCAGTCCAAGGCGGTGGACGGCATCCACGAACTGGAGAAGAACGTGGACAGCCTCCTCATTATCAACAACGAGAAACTGTACCAGTTCTTCGGGGACACCCTCATCCATGAAGCCTTCCCCAAGGCCGATGAAGTGCTGGCCACCGCCGTTCGCGGCATCATCGAAGTCATCAGCTGCCCCGGCTACATCAATGTGGACTTCCAGGATGTGTGCAAGATGATGCGGAACTCCGGCATGGCCCTGATGGGCAGCGGCGAAGGGACGGGCAACGACCGCTTGGAGATGGCCGTGAAAGGCGCCTTCGAGAGTCCGCTGCTGAACGACTTCGACCTCATGACCGCCAAGAACGTGCTGGTGAACATCACTACCGGCAACAACGAGCGCGGTGCCAAAATGAGCGACCTGGAAAGAATTGACGAAATGATTACCCAATACACCGGAGACGCCAACCATTTCAAGAAGGGAATCGTCTGGGATGACGACCCCGACTTCGGCGACAGGGTGCGCATCACGGCCATCGTGACGGGCTTCGAAATGGACTTGGGCGGACTGGGCCTCAACAAAGACCTGGGGAACCTGGTCATCATTGACGAGGATTTCCAGTGGGAGCAGCCCCAGCACCAGGGAGAGGTATCCATCCCCGTGGGCGCCGAGACCATCAAGATTGGCTACAACAACTCCGACAATGCCAAGCACTTCGACTTCGCATCTGACCGCAAACCCATCCTGTGCGTGGAAACCGGTCAAAGGAAAGCGGAGCTGGAGAATACGCCGGCCATCCGCCGCAGACATTGAACAGTCCTCTATCCCGTTTCTACGGGAAGGTTTTGATAATATACACTAAACAGGAGTCAACCCACGCAGTGATGCATGGGTTGATTATTTTCTGCCAAGGCGCTCCGCCACGTCGCTCATGCGGCGGGCGAATTCTTTCCGGCCGATAAAGCTCAGGATGGCGGCGATGCCCAATCCGCTGGCGGCACCCGTCAGAGCCAGTCGCAGGCTGTTCATCACCTTGCCCATGGGGAATTCGTTCTTCTTGATATAGTCCACGAGGACGGGCTCAAGGGCATCGGCCGTCATGGGTCCGCGGTAAACATCCAGGTCGTCGAAGCCGAATTCGGCCCCGGTGATGTACTGGCAAAGCTCGAAACAGTTCTCGTAGTGGTCTTCCTTCCAGAACTTGTCCACGTCCTTCTGGACATACTCCGCAGGGGCCACGAACAAGGCCTGGGCGCTCTCCCACATATCGGCCACGAAGGTGGCACGCTCCTTCACCAGTTCCACCACGGCCTCCACGTACTCGTGCGTAAAGATGTGGTTGGTGAAATCCGCCCCGAAGCCTTCGAAAGCGGCACCGGCGGTGAGGGCGTTGCAGGGGCAGTCCACCACTTTGATGCCGTGCTCCTCCAGAACGGGGATGAAGAGTTCCGTGAGTTCCTGCGTAGATTTGAGGCGGAGATATTCCTTGTTGTACCACTTGGCCTTGTCCGGGTTGAACTTGGCACCGGCTTTCTGCACTTTTTCCAGGGAGAAGGCCTGCACCAGTTCCGGCAGGGTGAACATTTCCCTGTCGTCTCCGGGATTCCAGCCCAGCATGGCCAGCAGGTTCACAAAGGCCTCCGGGAAGTAGCCGTCCTCACGGTAACCGCGGGAAACTTCGCCGGTCTCGGGGTTCTTCCAGGCCAGCGGGAACACCGGGAAGCCCAGTTTGTCACCGTCCCGCTTGGAAAGCTTGCCGTTGCCCACGGGCTTCAGCAGCAGGGACAGGTGGGCGAAGCGCGGCATGGTGTCCTGCCAGCCGAAGGCCTCGTACAGCAGGTAATGCAGCGGGAGGGACGGCAGCCACTCCTCGCCGCGGATCACCTCCGTGATTTCCATCAGGTGGTCATCCACGATGTTGGCCAGGTGATAGGTGGGAAGTTCATCGGCCCTTTTCCAGAGCACTTTGTCGTCCAAGGTGTCCGTATTCACTTCCACATGGCCGCGGATGAGATCGTCCATCTGGACCACGCGGTTCACGGGCATCTTGAAGCGGATGGTCCAGTCCGTAGTGGTCTCTATGAGCTTTTTCACTTCCTCTTCAGAAAGAGTGAGGGAGTTGCGGAGGCCTGTTCGGGAAGCGGCGTTGTACATGAACGTCTGCCCGGCAGCCTCGGCGGCGGCGCGGCGCTCACTCAGTTCATCGGCCGAATCAAACGCGTAATAAGCCCAGCCGGCAGCCACGAGTTGCTCCGCATACTGGCGGTAGATGGGACGGCGCTGGCTCTGGCGGTACGGGGCATGCGGATGTTTTGCCGATGCCTCCTCCACCACCTTGCCGTTCTCGTCCACCCCCTCGTCCGGGATAATCCCGCACCAGTTCAGGGCTTCAATGATGTACTGCTCCGCACCGGGCACGAAGCGGTGAGAGTCCGTGTCTTCGATACGGATGATGAAGTCTCCCCCCTTCTGCTTGGCATAGAGGTAGTTATACAGAGCCGTGCGCACGCCGCCCATGTGGAGCGGTCCGGTAGGTGACGGGGCAAATCTTACGCGTGTTCTTCTTTCCATGGCGAATCCATTTAAGTTTGCAAATTTAGCGGATTCCGTGCAGAATTCCAACGGCTCTTATTGCCGTTGTACCGGAAATGGCTCATAGTCTGCTTTTTA
>CAJOMB010000024.1 GCA_905235615.1 uncultured Bacteroidales bacterium
CGCTTATCAGGCCGACGAGACCATTCAGGTGAGCTTTACGCTTACCAATACCGGCACCTGCGAAGGCACTGAGGTGGCGCAGCTGTATGTGCGCGACCTGGTGGGATCCGTCACCCGTCCGGTGAAGGAGCTCAAAGGCTTCCGGCGCGTGACGCTGCTGCCCGGCGAGAGCCGTTCCCTGTGTTTTGCGCTCCCTGTGCAGGACCTGGCTTTCTACGGCCTGGACATGGTGAAGAAAGTGGAGTCCGGCGACTTCCAGCTCTGGGTGGCGGGCGACAGCGCCTCCGGCGAAGCATTATCATTCAAAATCAGATAGTTAAGATATGAAAGCCCTTCCTGTCCTTGCCTTGGCTTTGTTGTGCACAGGCTGCAAGACGCCGTCTCCCGACCCCGTGCCCGTCAACCCCGATCCGGTGACGCCGGATGTCAAGCCTGCCGCCGTGGTCTATACCACATCGGCCAATGGAACTCCGTTTACAGAAAGTACCGTCACCCTGGGCAAGCCGGAGGACGTGAATTTCTACAAGGTAACGCTGGACGGGAACAGCTACCAGACGGTGGACGGCTTCGGCTTCGCCATCACCCAGGCCAGCGGCTATAACCTGCTGCTGATGCCGCCGGCCGACAGGAAGGCCTTCTTAGAGGAACTTTTCAGCCGCGAAAAGGGCTATGGTTCCTCTTTGATAAGGGTTTGCATCGGCGGGTCCGATTTCTCCATGGATGAATTCACCTGCTGCGACGAGCGCGGCATCGAGCACTTCGCCATCCATCCCTTGGACGAGGAATATGTCTTCCCCATTCTGGACGAAATCATGGCCATCAATCCGGCGGTGAAAATCATCGGTTCGCCCTGGAGCTGTCCCCGCTGGATGAAAGTGTCCGATAATGGCAGTTCCTACGATGCCTGGACCGGAGGCCGCCTGAACCCGAAGTACTATCAGGACTACGCCACCTACTTCGTGAAGTGGATTCAGGAGATGGAGAAGCGGGGCTATCCCGTGATGGGCGTCACCCTGCAGAACGAGCCGCTGAACCGCGGGAACTCCATGTCGCTGTACATGTCCTGGGAAGAGCAGCGGGACTTCATCAAGACGGCTGTGGGGCCGGCATTTGAAAAAGCCGGCCTCCGGACCAAGATTCTGGTCTTCGACCACAATTACAACTACGACAGCATCGCCTCCGAGAACGATTATCCGCTGAAGATTTATGCCGACGCCGATGCCGCGAAATACATCGCCGGTTCCGCCTGGCACAACTATGGCGGCAGCGTCTCCACGCTGGACCGGGTTCACAGCCAGTATCCCGACAAGGAGATTTACTTCACCGAAGCATCCATCGGCACGTGGAACTACAACAACTTCGCCAACAGCCTGATTGACGACTTCCGGGACATCTTCCTCGGGACGCTGGGCCGCTTCGGAAAGGGCGTGACGCTGTGGAACCTGATGCTGGACGATGAGCACAAGCCCTATCGTCCGGGCGGATGCAGCACGTGCTGGGGCGCGGTCACCATTTCTTCCAAAGACCACAGCCTCAAGGGTTTGTCGCGAAATTCCCAGTACTACAACGTGGCGCATTGCTCCAAGGTGCTGCAACCCGGCGCGGTCCGGCTGGGGACTTCCGGCTACACGACAGGCGGCCTTACCTACCAGTGGTATCGCAATCCGGACGGTTCCTATGCCGCGCTGCTGCTGAACGAAGGCACCTCGCAGGTGCAGGTGAATCTGGTGAGCGGCAACTGTTCCGTTGCCTGCAAAGTGCCCGCCAGAAGCATCCAGTCCGTTCTTTGGAGAGAATGACACGATGCGGAGGTTCGGACTGATATCGATCTTCCTGCTGCTTGCGGCGGGCTGCTCCCGGAAGGAGGTGGTTCCGGAAGAGCCGAAGCCGGTGTTGTCGTCCATCAGCGTATCGGACAAGGAATGGGTGCTGTCGGAGGGCGCTTCCTTCGAGCTCCCCTTCACGGTGAACAGTCCCTCGTTCTCCTTCAATTACGATGTTACATCGTCCCGATGCCAGGTGCTGCTGCTCAAGCCGGGCGGAATGCTCCCCACGGGTGTGCGGCTTGCTTCCGTGACGCCCGGAACATTGCCGGGTGCCTACACGGCGGTGATTGCCGACACCGGCAGCGGAAAAGCGTATGACGAAGACATTGCGCTGTGCATACAGGACCCGCCGATGACCGGGGCATACGTATCCTCCGCTCCTTTTCACGTCAAGTCTGAACGGAAACCGTCGGAGCCTTTTTCACAGACCGGTCTTCCTGTCGTCTATGTGGATACCGAAGGGAGCGCACCCATCGTGTCCAAGGAAGACTATGTGTCGGCCACCCTGTCCATCAGCGGAGAAGTGGGTCTGGAGCCGGTCACCTGCTCCATCCGGGGCCGGGGCAACACCACCTGGTACTGGCCCAAGAAGCCTTATTTGGTGAAACTGGACGAGAAAATGTCCGTCCTGGGTATGCCCAAGCATAAGCGCTGGATTCTGCTGGCCAACTTTATGGACCGTACGCTCATGCGTAATCTGGTGTCCATGAAGGTGGCGTCCCTGACTTCCCTGAACTGGACGCCGCGTTGCCAGCCGGTGGAGCTGGTGCTGAACGGCAGGCACGTGGGGAATTACCTGCTCATCGAACAGGTTCGGGTAGATAAAAACCGCGTGAATATCACGGAAATGAAGGCGGAAGACAACAGCGGCGAGGCCGTCACCGGCGGCTATCTGCTGGAACTGGATTTCCACTACGACAACGAAGTCCAGTGGGTGGACCCGCATGGCCGCAACGGCCAGTGGGGGGACGGCATTCCCTTCGGCGTCAAATATCCCGACCCCGAAGACCTTACCCCGGCCCAGCTCAATTATATCAAAGGCTATGTCACCGAGGCCGCTTCGGCGCTGTACGGTAGCTCGTTCACCGACGCGGATGCAGGCTATGCCGCCTACTTGGACACGGACTCGTTCATCGACTACTGGCTGGTGTTCGAAGTGATGTGCAACCACGAACTGGGCAATCCCGGCAGCGTTTACATGCACAAAGACCGGGGCGGCAAACTGGTCGCCGGCCCCTGCTGGGATTTTGACTGGGGGATACTCTCGTTCTATACATCGGCCGGGGAGACTTCCCTTGTGAACGGCAAGGCCATCTGGTATGAGCGCCTGTTCCAGGATCCGGCATTTGCGGAAAAGGTGAAGGCCCGTTTCAACGAGCTTCTGCCGCAGCTGGAAACCATTCCGGCCTATATGGACCAGTGCGAGGCGCTGCTCACGGAGAGCGCCAAACTGAATTTCAAGTTATGGAATCCCGCCGACGACAAAAGCCAGAATGGCGGGAAAATCATCAACGGCGACGAGAATTTATCCTTCCACGATGCCGTGCAGCGCCTCAAGCGCAATTACGAAAAGCACTTGCGGGTTATGCAGGAGAAGCTTTAATCTTCCCACTCCACTAAGCGGCTGCCGTCCGGCTGTACGGTAATGTGCACCTCTATGGTCTCTTCCGGCAGCAGGGATTCAATGTTCTCCGGCCATTCCATGAGGCACAGTTCCCCGGAATCCAGATAATCGTACAGGCCGATATCCAGCGCCTCGGCCGGATTCTCTATCCGGTAGAAATCAAAGTGGTAGATGGGCCGGCCCTCAAAGCCGCGGTACTCGTTCACAATGGCGAAGGTGGGGGAGCTGATGGCGTCTTCCTGCACCCCCAGTTCTTTGCACAGGGCGGTGATAAACGTAGTTTTTCCGGCCCCCATGGGCGCATAAAACGCCACCAGCGTGTACTTGCCGATGGCCTGCAGGAACTCTTTGGCCGCCCGTGGCAAATCTGAGAGCGAGGCAATCTGAATCTGGTGTTTCATAGTGCAGCGGCTATGGCCAAGTTAATAAATTCATTCAAACTGATTCCCCGTTTATGCGCCGTGGATGCGGCTTTTTGATGCAGGTCTGAGGTCATTCTGACTACGGTTTTTCCACTGTAGGATTTTTCCGGCGTCTTCCCTTTTTCCGCGCAATGGGCCAGATAGTCGTCAACGCCGTCGTGAAAGTCTTTCAGCAGTTCATCCGCGGTAGCTCCTTCGTAACAGATACCATCCCGGTTGAGGCCCAGAACATGACCAAAGAATGAATTGTTCTCTTCGTCATATTCTACGCTCCCTACGTAGCCTTTGTAATGTAATTGTCCCATATTATAGCAAATCCAGACTTTTAAAATATGCCAAAACCGCTTTAAGGGTCCCCGCTTTTACGATGTTGGCAGGATGGGGTTTATGCAGGTTGTAACAGTCGTTTCCTCTTTCTAAGCGGACACGTGATCCGGAAGTTGTTCCTTTGTTGTTTATGGTGAAACCAAAAGTTTTGAATACAGCAATGAGTTCATCAAACGTAAAGTCTTTCGGCAGTTTTTTGAAGCGTTCAATCAATTTTTCTTTGGTTGACATGGCAAAGATACTAAAAATAGTACTAAACTACAAGTCCAGAATATTCCGGCGGTCCAGGAAGCGGTAACTGGCGGCTTCGGACAGGTGTTCAGGCAGAATGTCTTCACTGCCCGCGAGGTCTGCGATGGTGCGGGCAATCTTCACGATGCGGGTGTAGGCCCGGGCGCTCAGCCCCAGCTTGTCTATCAGCCTCTCCAGCAGCTGTTTACAGTCTTCGCTCAAGGGGCAGAAACGCTCCATCTGCTTGGAGGACATTTCCGCGTTGGTGAAGATGCCGCTCCCCTCCAACCGTTTCCGCTGGATTTCCCGGGCCGCCAGCACCCGCCGGGCAATATCGGCCGATGGCTCCGCCTTTCCCCCTCTCACCAGCGCGGCGGTCTGCACCGGATGAACCCATATCTGGATGTCTATCCGGTCCATGATGGGCCCGGAGAGCTTGGAGAGATAGGCCAGGCGCTGGCCGGGCGTGCAGGTGCAGCGGTCGCCTTCCCCGTAGTAGCCGCAGGGACAGGGGTTGGAGGCTGCCACCAGCATGAACGAGGCCGGATATTCAATCTTGGCCTTGAGCCGGGAGATGGTCACCCGCCGGTCTTCCATAGGCCCCCGAAGGGCCTCCAGGGTGCTTTTGGGCGCCTCGCAGAACTCATCGGCAAAGAGGACGCCGCCGGTGGCTAAGGACACCTCTCCGGGCAGGATATTCTCTCCGCTGCCTCCTCCCAGCATGGCCGCCTTGGAGGCCGATATATGCGGAGCCCGGAAGGGGCGTGTACGCATGAGCCCCACCCCGCCGCCGGAGCGTCCGGCCACGGAATACACCTTGGAGGTGATGGCGCTCTCCTCCCGCGTCATGGGCGGAAGAATGCCGGCGATGGCCTTGGCGAGGGAGCTTTTCCCGCTGCCCGGGGCGCCCACCATGAGCACGTTGTGCCCGCCGGCGCAGGCAATTTCCACCCCTCTTTTGGCCCCCTCCTGGCCGATGATATCGGCAAAATCCATATAGGCGGCGGGGCGCGTGTCCTGCTCCCGGAGCGCCCGGCCATAGGCCTCGCTGTTCCAGATAAGGAGATCGGAAACGTCCTCGTTGCCTCCCAGGATGCGGAGAACATCGTCCAGGCTGTTCACCCCAAACAGCAGCTGTTCCGTGAAATCCACCGCCTCCAAGGCGCTTACCTGCGGCAGGATGCAGCCCTTGAGCCCCTGACGGGCTGCCAGTTCCACCATGGGAAGGGCCCCGCTCACGGCCCTTACGCTGCCGTCCAGGCCCAGTTCGCCCATGATGAGGTAGTTTTCCAGCTCCGGCAGCAGATGCTGGCCGGAGGCGGCGATGATGCCCAGCGCGATGGGGATGTCGTAGCCGCTTCCCTGTTTGTGCATATCGGCCGGGGCCAGGTTGATCACAATCTTCTTTCCGGGTACGTGGAAGCCCTTGGACTGCAGGGCGGTCACCGTCCTCAGGAGGCTTTCCTTCACGGCGGCATCGGCCAGGCCGGTGAGATGGATGCCCACCCCGAGGGTAATGTCAATCTCTATGGTTACGGGCACGGCTTCAATGCCCACGCATTTGGCTCCATGAATGTTTACCAGCATCTCATTGTAGTTTTACAGAAGTGAAATAACCGTTGAAAGAATAGGTCAGCGCCTTTCCGTCGTACACCACCGTGGGCTTGCTCCCGTCACGGCCGCTGAGGGCGGCGGCATAATGCCCGTCCTTGTAAAAAAGGCACTGGGGCGTTGCCAGATAATATGTTCCCTGCGGCATGTCCGCCTTTTCTCCGGAAAGATTGAGGCCAAGCAGGGTGCCGTCGGCGGCAGCATCGGCAAA
Source organism: uncultured Bacteroidales bacterium (assembly GCA_905235615.1). GTDB lineage: Bacteria > Bacteroidota > Bacteroidia > Bacteroidales > UBA932 > Cryptobacteroides. Next base: position 6,253 of record CAJOMB010000024.1, read on the forward strand.
AAGCCAGCCGTCTTCCTGAAAGACCATCCCGCTGCGGGCCGATTTCCCGGAAATCCGGTTCCGGATGCCGGGTATGGAGGTGTCGAAATACCAGAACAGGAAGTCTTCGGAAGATATGCGGCTGACGCCCCGGAGAACCACATCGGCCCCGAAGGGAACCAGCTTGCAGGATGTCACGCGGCTGCCGCTTGCGTTGAGGGCCAGCTCCCGTTCCCCGGTTCTGAGGTAATAGACATCACCTTTGCGGTAGGCCTGGAGCACTTGCGCGTCTTTCACGCGGAAGTCGTAGAAGGCGTCGGCGCTGCGCTCGTAGATCACCTGGTGGTATTTGGAACCCTGCATCACGTAATAGTTTCCATCGGCCTTGTAGGTATAATATACCTCCTCTCCGTCCGGGGTAAGGGCGCCGCTTTCCCATTCCGGGTCTGAGGGGCTGCCTATCACGGTGCCTTTGGGGGAGGAAAACACCTCGCGGCCGTCAATCCGGTAGCACAGGCCGTCCCGGCCGGGGCGCTGCCCCAGCGTATGCACTTCGCCGTCCTTGATCAGGAAGCCTCTCAGCTGCTCCTGCCCGTCAAAGCGGAACACCTCCTCTCCGTCCCGGAACACCCGGGTGAGGAAGCCGTCGGTGGCATCCGTCCACAGGCTTCCGTCCCAGATCCGGTGCCGCTCGGGGTCCGGCGGCGTTTCCACCGGAAGGCGCAGAAGGAGTTCCTCATCCTTGAAAAAGAGCAGTTCGGCCGCCCCTAAGGAGTCCGTCTCCCAGTTTTCCGTGTCCGTATAATGGAAGGCGGTCACATAGACGGAAGGGTCCGGTGGGGCAGGCGGCTCTAAAGGCGAAGGCTCCTGCGTAGAATCCGTGGACGAAGTCCCGCCATAAGACGGAAGGGTCCGGCCATGCTCCCTCATATAACGGGGCAGGGAATCAAAAAGGGGGTCCCGGCAACTGATGACGGCCGCAAGCAGCAGGCCGAAGGCAAGCAATCTTTTCATAACACACACATTTTGCTCCGGCAAGGTGGGAAAAGACTTCGGGAATTCCTACAATCGTAAAAAAAGTTGTGTTGTTTTACATGCTTTTTGTGTGTTTTAACCGATTTTTGATTAAGTTTGTGACTATGATTTGCATGCCTGACGTCAAAATCAACCTGGGGCTCAACGTCCTGGAAAAGCGGCCGGACGGTTTTCACAACCTGGAAACCCTCTTTGTCCCGTACCCCGGAATCGCAGACCGCTTAGAGATTATCACCGGGGAGGACTACAGCCGCACCCTCTCCTCCCTGCAGGAGCGCTATGTCTCCCTCACCCAGGCCATATCGGCCGATGGGAAGCTCATGATTACCCTTGCCCGGAAGGAAGGGGTGGACTGGGACCCGCTGAAAGACCTTACGGCCAGGGCCTATTTCCTGCTCTCGGAAGATTTTGACCTCCCGCCCATGAAGATTTATTTGGAGAAGCTGTCTCCGGTAGGGGCTGGTTTGGGAGGAGGCTCGTCGGACGCCGCCTTCGCCCTTCGCGCCATGGCGGAGCTCTCCGGCTTGCACCTGGCCGATGAAACCCTGGCCGCCTACGCCGCCCGCTTAGGCAGCGACTGCGCCTTCTTCGTGTACAACCGGCCCATGTTCGGAAGCGGCCGCGGAGAGGTGCTGGAGCCGTATGACTTGGATTTGGACGCTTATCGGATAGAAGTGGTGATACCCCGGGGAGTGGCCGTTTCAACGGCCGACGCCTACCGTGGCATTGTGCCGAAGCGTCCGGAAAAACCGCTCCGGGAGGTGCTTTCGCAGCCGCTTTCTACCTGGAAGGAAGAGTTGAAGAACGATTTTGAGGAAACGGTCTTCCGGCGCTATCCGGCCCTTTCGCAGGTAAAGGCAGACCTCTATGCCCGCGGGGCCGTATATGCCGCCATGTCCGGCAGCGGCAGCGCCTGTTTCGGTATTTTCCCCCGTTAGTCCTTCAACCAGTTTTCAGGATTCTGGGGCGTGGAGCCCTTCCAGAGCTCGAAGTGGAAGAGGTCTTCTCCACCGATGGTGTCCACCGTGCCCACCACCTGGCCCACGGTAATCTTTTGGCCGGCCTTTACGGAGACGGATTTGAGTTTGCTGTACAGGGTGAAATACTCCCCGTGATTCACCAGCACGCACTGGTTGTAACCGGGCAGCACCACTATCTGGGAGACGGTTCCGCCAAAGACGGCCTTCGCCTGGGCTCCACGCTGGACCACCAGCGTGACGCCGTTGTTCTGGGGCAGCTGGACATTCTTGTACACGGGATGGCTGTGTTTGCCGAAGCGTTCCACCACCGTGCCTTCCACCGGCCAGGGAAGCCGGCCCTTGTTGGCGGCAAACTCGTTGGACAGCTTGGTGTCTACGGCGGTTGAGGTGGTCTTGGCGCTGCTTCCGGAGGTCTTTTTGCCGGAGTCGCCGCTCTGCTTTTTGGTCTGCTGGCGGATGAGCTCCGCAATCCTGCGGTTCAGCTCTTCCTTCTGCCGGTTTTTCTCCTTGAGCTGCTTCTCGTAGGTGCGGCGGTCCTTCTTGAGCTGATTCACCATCTTGGAGGCGTCTCCCTCTTCACTCTGGAGCTGCGAGCGCTCGCTCACCACCTTCTTCCGGGTTTCGTTCACCTGTGCCTTGAGCTTGCCGAGCCGCTCTTTCTGCGCTTCCAGTTGGGCCGATGCCTCCCGCAGCTTGAGCGCCTCCGCACTCATCTGCTTAGAGAGGTTGCGGAAATAGTCAAAGCGGTTGAAGGCCTGTCCCATGGAATCGCTGGACAGGATGTACATATACCACAGGCGGGTGTCCCGGTTCTTGTAGGCGCCCTTCACCAAGCGGGAATAGTAGAGCGAAAGGGTGTCGTGGCGGGCCTGCAGGCGGTTCAGTTCCTTTTGGCACACATACAGGGAGTCGTTCAGCTCTTTCAGCTGCTTGTCATAGGTGGCAATGAGCTGCTCCCGGGCGCTGATTTTCCTTCTTACCAGGGTGAGGTTGCTCAGGACCTTGTTGCTGTTTTTGATGTTCTGGTCCAGCTGGCGGTTCAGAACCTTGATGTCGTTTTCCAGCTGGGCGCGAAGAGACTCCAGTTTCTTGACCGAAGCGTTTTGCGCTCCGGCACTCAGGGCCGTTAAAACGGCCACCAGCATTATGCAGAGGAATTTTTTCACTCGTCTTCGGGTTCCAGGCGGGCCGCCTGCTTTCTATAGACTTTGGCATTTTCCGTTTCTCCCAGGGCCTCCAGCACCGTGGCGTAATGCTGCAGAATCACGGCGCTGTCCTTGCCGCCGTACAGCATGGCATGTTTGAAGAAAGGCTTGGCTTCCAGGTCTTTCCCCATCAAGTGCAGGATCCAGGCAAAGGTGTCCAAGTACGTGGCGTTGTCGGGTTCCTGCTCCACCGTCTTCTTGGACATGTTGTAGGCCTTCTTGAGTTTTTTGCCCTCCACGCTCAGGTAATAGGCGTAGTTGTTGAGCACCGGGGCGTAGTCCGGATTCAGTTTCAGGGCCTTCTCGTAGGTCTTGTAGGCGTTCTTGGCATCTCCCTTGGAGTGGTAGGCGTCTCCCAGCTGGCTCAGGGCGTTCACGCGCAGCTCCTTGTCCTTGGGATAGGCGGAGAGCACGTATTCACTGTTGCGGATAATGCCGTCGAAGTCTTTCAGTTCATAGCAGGCCAGGCTGGCATAGTCCAGGAAAGCCAGTTCTCCAAAGCGCTTGAAGGCATCCAAGGCTCTCTCCTTCAAGGGTTCCCACTGCTTCTGGAGCTGGAGATACTGCACATAGGTGGCGGTCTGGCTCAGGCTCTCGGGATAGAGATCGGCACATTTCCGGAACCACTTTCCGGCCTCTTCCGTCCTTCCGGTAGAATAATAATAGGAGCCGATGGTGGAGAGCATGGTGCTGTCCGTAGGATGGGCGGCGCCGGCCATGACGGCCAGGGAGTCGAAGCCGGAGCGGTGAATCTGGAGGATCTTGGGATCTAAGGAGCGGGTAAGGTTGCCGATATACATGCTCTTGGTGGAGGCGGGGATGTCCTCCGAATGGAAGAAGGGCTCCAGCGTCTGGAAATACTCCTTGTAGCGGCGCCCCCGGCGGTACACCTCCGACTTGCCCAGCACGGCGGGCATGTAGGCGCTGTCCAACTCCAGGGCCTCCCCGTAGCGCACCAAGGCCAGGGAATCCTTGAAATCGGCCAGATAATAATCTCCCAGCATGGAGAGGACGGAGGGAACGGAGTACTGCTCGTTGAACTTTTCCAGCAGGGCGGCGCCTTCGTCCTGATGGCCCATGGCGGTATATACGTCGTAGCGGGTGCGCACCACCTCTTCCGACAGCCCGCGCAGCTTCTCAATCTCGTCCAAGGCCTTCAGGGCCTTCTCGTACTTCTGGTTCTTGAGGTACAGGTCCAGCACTTCGTAGAGGGCGCCGTCGTTGTCCGGGAAGTCCTTCACCATGCCCTCGTATAGCGCAATGCCTTCTTCCGGCAGGTTCTGCAGCACCCTGAGGCGGGCCTGCATGCGGCGGTACCAATAATTGGCGCTGTCTATGGCCACGGCCTTGGAGCCGGCCTCCTGCGCCGCGTCCAAGTCCCTGTCTTTCAGGGCCGACAAGGCCAGGTAGTACCAGACGGCATCGTTCTCCGGCTGGGCCACCGAAAGGGTTTGGAGCAGCTTCCGGGCCTGTTTGTTGTTCCCGTTGCTGTACAGGGTGACGGCGTCTATGAGGTTGGCCTCCACCTCCTGCGCGGAGGCGCAGAAGACAGGCAGGCAGCAAAGGCTTATCAGGATGAGAGTTTTTCTCATAAGATTACAAAAATACTTGTTTTGGCCAAAACATCCAACATCCCTATTGGGTGTTTATGATTTTTTTGCGAAATTTGTCTCTGCCACTAAAACAAATTTCGGACCCATTGAAACGTTTTTGGTCAAAACTGCATCTTATACAGTGGACTTCGGGTGAAGAGTCACTTTCCGGAGCGTCATCCATAGAGCGCTTAGCCACCGCCTGTCTTGAAGGAGACAAGGCGGCGCAGAGACGCCTCTTCGATGCTCTGGCACCCAAGATGATGGCTGTTTGCCTGCGTTATATGGGAAACCGGGAAGACGCCCAGGACGTGCTCCAGGAGGGATTCATCACCCTGTTCACCAAACTTTCCAGCTATGAGGGAAGCGGTTCCTTCGAAGGCTGGGCCAGAAGGATCTTTGTCAATACTGCACTGATGCATCTCAGGAAGACGGATGCCCTGGGTCTGAGCGACGACATCTCGGAGGCCCGCGGCCTCTTCACCCAGGAGGCCACGCCGTTGGAAAAAATGGGGTACAAGGAGCTCATGCGGCTCATCGAAGCCCTCCCTCCGGACGCCCGCACGGTCTTCAACATGTATGTTGTGGAAGGGTATTCGCACAAGGAAATTGCAAAGGAACTGGGATGCACGGAAGCCACCTCGCGCTCCAAATTGCAAAGGGCCAGGCTTCGTCTGCAGGAAATGATAAAAGAAGAAAAATGACAGAACGTGAATTTGACATACAGGTAAGAAATCTCTTACAGGACGCTCAGGAGCCCGTTTCCGGGGAGTTGTGGGAAGGTGTGGCCGCCGGCCTCGGGCGTCGGCGCCGGGCTGCCATCCTTCGTGTCTGGGGCTCTGTGGCCTCCGTGGCAGCCGCTGCCGCCGTGGCCTTGTTCGTATTCCTGAAACCGTCCGCTCCCGCCGTCCTTACACCGGATCATTCTAACTATTCTTCAATATTTATGTCAGAGGAACCCGGGGAAACCGTCCTTCCCCAGGAAGAACTTGTGGAAGTGCAGGTTCCCCGGAACAATCCTCGTCTATCCGTAGCAGCCCCCGCCCCTGTCAAAGCGCCGGTTTCTGATCCGGTTCCCGAACCGCAGGTCCCGGAGGTGGCGGCAGCCCCCGCCCCGGTTCAGGAGGCTCCGGCAGCTCAGAAGGCTGCGTCGGCCTCCCAGGTCAGGGCTCAGGACGCCAACGCGGCCCTTAACCTGTTGGCATTCGAGGCTTCGAAATCGGCCCCCAAGAAGGCTTCGGGCTTCTCCATGGCCGCTTTCGGCAATTTCCAGGCCGGCCAGCGTGCCGGCATACAGGGCGTATATCGGCGTTACGGTGCTCCGCCCCTTGGCAAGGAGGAAGGCATTTACAACGAAAGCCCGGAGGTGAGTTTCAGCCTGCCCTTCTCGGTGGGCGTGGGCTTCCAGTGGAACCTTTCGCCCCAATGGGCGCTGGGCACCGGCATCCGTTACACCAACCTGCAGCGCACCTTCGTGGGAAGCTACAAGGGAGACGGCTTCTATCTGGAACAGACAGACATAGACAACCGCCAGCATTGGGTAGGCATTCCGCTCAACGTGTATTATAGCATTGTGAACAAAGGCCGATGGAACGTGCACGTTTTTGCGGGCGGCGGTGTGGAATGGCTCTTGGACAACCACTTCCTCATCCACAACAACCCCTCGGATATCCAATATCACCAGTCCAAGAACGGTATTCCGCAGTTCTCGGCCGGCGCCGGTCTGGGTGTGGAATTCAAGATTACCCCTTTTGTGGGCCTCTATTTAGACCCCAGCTTCCGCTACTTCTTCGCTACGCAGAACCAGCCGCGCTCCCTGCGCACCGTCCAGCCCCTCCGCTTCGACGTCGAGGCCGGCATCCGCTTCTCCTTCGGCCGGTAACTTACATGGGCCGGATTCAAATGCAGGAACTGCGGCCGGAAACGATATATCGTTACACAAGATTGTGTTTCACAGATTTGTGTTACACAGCCTTGTGTAATAAAAAATAATGTGCTATATTTGCCAAAATGACCGGATTAT
>CAJOMB010000025.1 GCA_905235615.1 uncultured Bacteroidales bacterium
CATCTACTATACCAATCAGTAGTGATTATTTTCAAAGGGGGCCGGGCCTGACCGCTCGACCCTCTTCCAATTTTTTGTAATTTTGTACACAAAATAAAAAAACAGCACTATGGGATTCATTCACGAAGATTTCATGCTCCAGACGGAGACCGCCAAGAAACTGTACCATGAGCACGCGGAAAAGATGCCCATTATTGACTATCACTGCCACCTGGTTCCGCAGCAGATTGCCGAGAACATCCAGTTCCGGGACATCACCCAGCTTTGGCTGGTGGACGGCCACTACGGCGACCATTATAAATGGCGTGCCATGCGGGCAAACGGAGTTTCCGAAGACTACCTCACCGGCGGCAAGTACAGCGCCTGGGAAACCTTCCAGAAATGGGCCGAGACTGTGCCTTACACCATGCGGAACCCGCTGTACCACTGGACGCACCTGGAACTGAGCCGTGTCTTTGGCATTGACAAGCTCCTGTGCCCGGCTACGGCCCGTGAGATTTTCGAGGAGTGCAATGCCAAGCTCGCCACGCCCGAATACCGTGGCCAGGCGCTCATCAAGAAGTTCAATGTCAAGGTGGTATGCACTACGGACGACCCTGCAGATGACCTGCGCTGGCACAAGATGATTGCCGAGCATCCTTTCGGCGTGAAGGTCATTCCCGCCTGGCGTCCGGACTGCGCGATGGCTATTGAGCGTCCGGAATTCTTCAAGAACTATCTGAAACGCCTCGGAGAAGCTGCCAATATGGAGATTGACTCCTATGCCAATCTTTGCGAAGCCCTGCAGAAGCGTCACGACTATTTTGCTGCCAACGGCTGCAAGCTCTCCGACCATGGCCTGGAGAATTTCTACAGCACCGACTATAAGGACGCCGAAATCGAGCTCATTTTCAAGAAGGCGCTCCTTGGGATTGTCCCTACTGCCGAAGAGGTGGATAAGTTCCGCAGCGCCTTCCTGCACGACCAGGCCGTCATGGACGCCGATGCCGGTTGGGCGCAGCAGTTCCACATCGGCGCCATCCGCAACAACAATACCAAGATGTTTGCCGAAGTGGGTGCCGACACCGGTTATGACGCCATCCACGACCTGGACATCGCCATTTCCGGCCACCGCTTCTTTGACCGCCTCACCCGTGAGGACAAGCTGGCCAAGACCATCCTCTACTGCCTGAATCCCAAGGACAACCCCGTGATGATGACCATGGCCTACACCTTCAATGACGGTACCTATCCCGGCAAGATGCAGTTCGGCTCCGGCTGGTGGTTCCTGGACCAGGAAGTGGGTATGCGCCGCCAGATGGAGTCCCTGAGCAACCTGGGCCTCATCAGCCGTTTCGTGGGCATGCTCACCGACTCCCGCAGCTTCATCTCCTACCCGCGCCACGAGTACTTCCGCCGCATCCTCTGCGACGTCTTCGGCAGCGATGTGGAAAAGGGCAAGCTGCCTGCTTCCGAGCTTGATTTCATCGGCCAGATGATCGAGGATATCTGCTACAACAACGCCAAGAACTATTTCCAGTTCTAATGTCATTCTGATTCTGAGCGAAGCGAAGAATCTATGAAGTATATCAAAATAAACCCCGAAGACAATGTGGCCGTTGCCCTCCAGGACCTCTCCAAGGGCGAGGTGGTGGAAGGCGTGACGCTCGCGATGGACATTCCCCGCGGACACAAGATTGTGCTCCAGGGCCTGAAGGCGGGGGAGAACGTGATCAAGTACGGCTATCCCATCGGCCATGTGACCCGTGATGCCGCTGCCGGCACCCTTGTGGACCACTCCTGCATCAAGACCAACCTGGAGGGCCTGCTGGAATACAAATACGAGCCCTTGGACTATGTGAAGGAATACCAGTCGCAGACGAAAACTTTTTCTACCCACAAGGGGAGCGAAAAAGTTTTGTATGCTCAGGACTGTCATTCTGAGCGAAGCGAAGAATCTCCCCGTACCTTCAAAGGCTTCCGCCGGTCTGACGGTCAGGTGGGCATCCGCAACCAGATTTGGGTGATCCCCACCGTGGGCTGCGTGAACGGCATCTGCGAGCAGATTGTGAGCCGCTTCAAGGCCGAGATTGCCGGTCAAGCCGGCAATGACGATGCCATGTCCGGCAATGACGGGCGTCATGCCCGACCTGATCGGGCATCTTCCGTAGATGCCATCGTATGCTTCCCGCACAACTACGGCTGCTCCCAACTGGGCAATGACCATGAGAATACCCGCACCGTTCTGGCCGATATGATTCATCACCCCAACGCCGGCGGCGTGCTGGTGGTGAGCTTGGGCTGCGAGAACAACCAGTTGGACGCTTTCATGAAGCTGGTGGGGCCGGTGGACGAGTGCCGCGTGAAGAGCTTTGTGTGCCAGAAGGTGGAGGACGAGGTGGAATACGGTGTACAGTGCCTGCGGGAAATCTATGCCGTGGCCTCCAAGGACAAGCGTGAGGAAGTGCCCGTGAGCGAGCTCAAGGTGGGGCTCAAGTGCGGCGGATCCGACGGCCTGTCCGGCATCACGGCCAATCCGCTGCTGGGTGTGTTCTCCGACTGGATTGTGGCTCAGGGCGGCACCACCGTGCTCACCGAGGTGCCCGAGATGTTCGGTGCGGAGACCATCCTCATGAACCGCTGCCAGGACGAAGCCACCTTTGAAAAGACGGTGCATCTGATCAACGATTTCAAGGAATATTTCATGAAACAGGGCCAGCCCGTGTACGAGAACCCCTCTCCGGGCAACAAGGCCGGCGGCATCTCCACACTGGAAGAGAAGTCCCTGGGCTGCACCCAGAAATGCGGCAAGAGCATCGTGCGGGACGTTCTCAAGTACGGCGAGCGCCTGAGCGTGAAGGGGCTCAATCTCTTATCGGCCCCCGGCAACGACCTGGTGGCATCCACCGCCCTGGCAGCTTCCGGTTGCCAGATTGTGCTGTTCACCACCGGCCGCGGCACACCCTTCGGCAGTTTTGTGCCCACCATGAAAATCTCCACCAATACGCCGCTCTATGAGGCCAAACCCTCCTGGATAGACTTCAATGCCGGCGTGCTGGCCCAGGGAGAGCCCATGGAAGAGGTGGCCGCGCGTTTTACGGAGTTTGTGCTGGCCGCCGCCTCCGGAGAGCCTGTCAACAATGAAAAGCACGGCATCCGGGAGATAGCCATCTTCAAATCCGGTGTTACTTTATAAGAAATTAACAATTAATCACATACATTATGGAAAGACTAAACAGAAAGTCTGCTCCGCAGGCTAAGCGGTACACCGAGAAGGTGATCCAGTTTGGCGAAGGGAACTTCCTCCGCGCATTCATTGAATGGATTATCTGGAAGACCAACCAGAAGACGGATTTCAACGGTTCCGTGGTGGTTGTCCAGCCCATCGAGAAAGGTATGGTCGAGTGGCTCAACGAGCAGGACGGCCTTTATCACCTGAATCTGCAGGGCCTCCAGAACGGCCAGCCCGTGGACAGCGTAGATCTTATTGACGTGATTTCCCGCGGCCTGAATCCTTATACCCAGTTTGAGGACTATCTGAAGCTGGCCGAGCAGCCGGAAATCCGCTTTGTGATTTCCAACACCACCGAGGCCGGTATCGCTTTTGATCCCGCCTGCAAGTTCACGGACAAGCCCGCCAGCAGCTATCCCGGCAAGCTCACCCAGCTCCTGTACCACCGCTTCGAGACTTTCAAGGGCGCCAAGGACAAGGGCCTCATCCTCTTCCCTTGCGAACTCATCTTCGAAAACGGCAAGCACCTGAAGGAGTGCATCCGTCAGTATATCGACCTTTGGAACCTGGGTGCGGAATTCAGCGCCTGGTTCGAGGAAGCCTGTGGTGTGTACAGCACCCTTGTTGACCGCATTGTGCCCGGTTATCCCCGTGACAACGCCGCCGAGTTGTGCGAGCGTGCGGGTTACGACGACCATCTTTTGGACAAGGCCGAAATCTTCCACCTGTGGGTGATTGAGGCCCCCAAGGAAGTGGCCAAGGAATTCCCTGCCGACAAAGCGGGCCTGAACGTTCTCTTCGTTCCCTCCGAGGCCCCTTACCACGAGCGGAAGGTTACGCTCCTGAACGGTCCCCATACCGTCCTGAGCCCCGTGGGCTACCTGAGCGGCCTCAATACCGTGAAGGAATGCTGCGAAGATCCCGAGGTGGGCAAATTCGTGAAGAAAGTGATGTACGACGAGCTTCTTCCCACCCTGAACCTGCCCAAGGACGAGCTGGAGAAATTCGCCAACGACGTGATGGAACGTTTCCGCAACCCCTTCGTTAAGCACTTCGTGACCTCCATCATGCTCAACTCCTTCCCCAAGTTCAAGACCCGCGACCTCCCCGGTCTCAAGACCTACCTGGAGCGCAAGGGTGAACTGCCCAAGGGCCTTGTGCTGGGCCTGGCCGGCATCTGCACCTACTACAAGGGCGGCAAGAGAGGAGAGGACGAGATTGTCCCCAACGACGATCCCAAGATCATGGAACTCCTGAAGAGTCTCTGGGCCACCGGCGATGTTCGCAAAGTGGCCGAAGGCGTTCTGGCCGATGATTTCATCTGGGGCGAAGACCTCAATGCCATCCCCGGCCTCACCGAACTCCTGTGCAAAGACCTGGCTCTCATTCAGGAAAAGGGTATGCGGGAAGCCGTTAAATCCATAATTTAAAGAGATGCCCGATCAGGTCGGGCATGACGAGCAGTCATGTCCGGATTGACGAGCAGTCATGGCCGGCTTGACCGGCCATCTCATACCTTATTGATATGTCTACACAGAAGAAATTAATGACCAACTGGCGGTGGTGGATTTGCAGCCTCCTGTTTGTGGCCACCACCGTGAACTACCTGGACCGTCAGGTCCTGTCCCTTACCTATAAGGAGTTCATCGCTCCCGAATTCCACTGGACAGATGCGGACTATGGCACCATCACCTCCCTGTTCTCCATCTTCTACGCCATTGCCTGCCTCTTTGCCGGCAAGTTCGTGGACTGGATGGGTACCAAGAAGGGTTACCTGATTGCCATCGGCGTATGGTCCTTGGGTGCCGTGATGCACGCCGGCTGCGGCGTAGCCACCACCTGGTTCGTGGACGGCGTGGATTCCGTGGCAGCACTCAGGGCCGTTGAGGCGGGCTCCAACGTGGCCCTTACTATCTCCACGGTGAGTGTCTATCTCTTCCTGCTGTGCCGGGGCATTCTGGCCTTGGGTGAGAGTGGCAACTTCCCGGCCGCCATCAAGACCACGGCCGAGTATTTCCCCAAGAAGGATCGCGCCTTTGCCACCTCCATCTTCAATGCCGGCGCTTCCGTGGGCGCCTTGGCCGCTCCGCTCCTGATACCGCCGCTGGCCAAGAACTTCGGCTGGGAGATGGCTTTCATCATCATCGGTGGCCTGGGCTTCCTGTGGATGTTCTTCTGGCAGTTTATGTACGACAAGCCGGAAAAGAGCAAGCATGTGAACGAGGCCGAACTGGCGTATATCCACCAGGACGATGAGATTGCCGGTCAAGCCGGCAATGACGTCACTCCCGACACCGATCGGGAGTCTGAGAAGTCCATCCCCATGCTCCAGTGTTTCCGCTACAGACAAACCTGGAGCTTCGCCATCGGCAAGTTCCTCACCGACGGCGTGTGGTGGTTCTTCCTCTTCTGGGCTCCGGCCTACTTCCAGGATCAGTTCAATGCTCCGGCCAGCTCTCCGCTGGGTCAGGGCCTCATCTTCACGCTGTATGCCATCGTGACGGTGATTTCCCTCTTCGGCGGTTATCTTCCCAAGCTCTTTGTGGAGAAGAAGGGAATGAACCCGTACAATGGCCGTATGCTGGCCATGCTCATCTTCGCCTTCTTCCCCTTGGTGGCCCTGGCCGCCCAGCCGCTGGGTGCCTACAGCCCCTGGTGGCCGGCCATCCTGATTGGTATCGCCGGTGCGGGACACCAGGCCTGGAGTGCCAACATCTTCTCCACGGTGGGTGACATGTTTCCCAAGAGCACCATCGCCTCCATTACCGGTATCGGTGCCATGGCGGGCGGTATCGGCTCCATGATTATCCAGAAGGTGGCCGGTAACCTCTTCACCTATGCTGAGGGGCAGGGCGCGGCCTTCCACTTCATGGGCTTCGAGGGCAAGCCTGCCGGTTACTTCATCATGTTCTGCTTCTGCGGACTGGCCTACCTTACCGGTTGGATGATCATGAAAGCCCTGGTTCCCAAGTACAAACCTGTTGAAGTATAAGCTATGAATATCTTCTCCCTTGAAGGAAAGAACGCCTGGGTGACGGGTGCCGCCTACGGGATTGGCTTTGCCATTGCCAAGGCATTCGTGGAGGCCGGCGTCAAGAATATCATTTTCAACACCTCCAACGAGGCTTCCATGCTCAAGGGCCTGGAAGCCTACAAGGAGGCGGGGATTACCAACGTGCACGGCTATGTGTGTGACGTGACGGACGAGCTTGCTGTAAAGGCCCTGGTGGAGCGCATCCACCAGGAAGTGGGCCAGATAGACATCCTGGTGAACAACGCCGGCATCATCAAGCGCATCCCCATGCACGAGATGTCCCGGGCCGATTTCCAGCGCGTGATTGACGTAGACCTGGTGGGCCCGTACATCTGCTCCGCCGCCGTGGTGCCGGAAATGATGGAGCGCCGCGAAGGCAAGATTATCAACATCTGCTCCATGATGAGCGAACTGGGCCGCGAGACCGTGAGCGCCTATGCCGCCGCCAAGGGTGGCCTCAAGATGCTCACGCGCAACATCTGCTCCGAGTACGGAGAGTACAACATCCAGTGCAACGCCATCGGCCCCGGCTATATTGCCACGCCCCAGACCGCTCCGCTGCGGGAAAGGCAGGCCGATGGAAGCCGTCATCCCTTTGACAGCTTCATCTGCGCCAAGACGCCTGCAGGCCGCTGGTTGGAGCCGGACGAACTCGCCGGCCCTGCCGTTTTCCTGGCCTCCAAGGCCTCCGATGCCGTGAACGGCCACATCCTCTATGTGGATGGCGGCATCCTGGCTTATATTGGAAAACAACCCAAGTAGTATATGACAAGGGTGTATGTCCGAAAACCCATGGCCACCCTCGGCCGTGTAAGAGGGAGGGGCCCATCCGCCAGGATGGGAGGGGTCGCGAAGCGACGGTTTTCGGACATATACCCTTGCCATAAAATCAGTTATTAATGGAACAAGTTTTCAGTTATATCATCGGCCTGGGAGCTGCCGTGATGATGCCCATCCTCTTTTTTATCCTGGGGATGTGCATCGGCATCAAGCCCGGAAAAGCGCTCAAGAGCGGCCTCCTGGTGGGCGTGGGCTTCGTGGGCCTGAGCGTGGTGACGGCCCTCCTGACCTCCTCGCTGGGCGCCCCGCTGAAGGAAGTGACGGAAATTTACGGCCTGCAGCTGCGCATCTTCGACATGGGCTGGCCGGCCGCCGCTTCGGTGGCCTACAACACCACGGTGGGTGCTTTCATCATCCCCGTGTGCCTGGCCATCAACGTGGTGCTCCTGCTGGTGAAGGCCACCAACACCATCAACATCGACCTGTGGAACTACTGGCACTACGCCTTCATCGGCGCCGTGGTGTATTTTGCCACGGAGAATATCTGGTGGGGCTTCTTTGCCGCCATCATCTGCTTCGTGATTACGCTGGTGATGGCCGACCTTACCACCCGGAAGTTCCAGAGCTATTACATGGACCTGGACGGCATTTCCATCCCGCAGCCCTTCTGCCAGGGTTTCGTGCCCTTTGCCGAAGGCCTGAACTGGTGTTTCGACCGCATCCCCGGCTTCAGCAAACTGGACATTGATGCGGAAGGCCTCAAGAAGAAATTCGGCGTGCTGGGCGAACCCCTCCTGTTGGGCGTGCTGGTGGGCATCCTGATTGGCTGCCTGAGCTATCGCAGCTGGGCAGAGATGGTGGACCACATCCCCGCTATCCTGGGCTTGGGCATCAAGATGGGCGCCGTGATGGAGCTGATTCCGCGCATCACCAGCCTCTTTATCGAAGGCCTCAAGCCCATTGCCGAGGCCACCAAAGACCTGGTGTCCCGCAAGTTCAAGAATTCCGCCGGCATCAATATCGGCATGAGCCCGGCGCTGGTCATCGGCCATCCTACCACCTTGGTGGTGAGCCTGCTGCTGATTCCCTGCACCCTGCTGATAGCCGTGGTTCTTCCGGGGAACGAGTTCCTGCCGCTGGCCTCGCTGGCGGGCATGTTCTATGTGTTCCCGGCCGTGCTGCCCATCACCAAGGGCAATGTGGTGAAGACCTTCCTGATTGGCTTGGTGGCCCTGACCGTGGGGCTGTACTTCGTGACAGACCTGGCACCCTGGTTCACCCTGGCGGCCCAGGACGTGTATGCCCGCACGGGAGACGCCGCCGTGGCCATCCCCGAGGGCTTCCAGGGCGGTGCGCTGGACTTCGCCTCCAGCCTCTTTTCCTGGGTCATCTTCCACTTGGTCCACGACTTCAAGTGGGTGGGCAGCGCCATTCTGGTGGCGGGAACCACCGTCATGGCCATTTTTAACCGCAGAAGAATAATCAAAGCTTCTTATGAAAAGAATAATTAGTATGGCAGCCTTGCTGCTTACGACGCTTGCTATGAGTGCACAGACAAAATACACCATTCAGACGGCCTGCCATCCGGCCGATGTGAAGGGCTATGACACCGAGACGCTCCGTGAGCGTTTCATGATGAGCGAAGTGATGGTGGCCGATGAAATCCGCCTCACCTATTCTCTTTATGACCGTTTCATCTTCGGCGGCGCCGTTCCGGCCACCAAGCCGCTGAAATTGGAAACCATCGACCCGCTGAAGGCTCCTTATTTCCTCTTCGGAAGGGAACTGGGCATCATCAATATTGGCGGAGAGGGCATTGTGACGGTGAACGGAAAAGACTACGTGCTCAAGTTCAAGGAAGCCCTGTATGTGGGGCGGGGGAATGAGGAAGTCATCTTCAGGAGCAAGGATGCTTCCAAGCCCGCCAAGTTCTATCTGAACAGCGCCACGGCCCACAAGGCCTATAAGACGCAGCTCATCACCATCGATGGCCGGAAGGGCTCGCTCAAGGCCAATTCCTTTGTCGCCGGCAAGATGGAGGACTCCAACGACCGCGTGATTAACCAGCTCATCGTGAACAACGTGCTGGAGGAAGGCCCCTGTCAGCTCCAGATGGGCCTGACGGAGCTCAAGCCCGGCAGCGTTTGGAACACCATGCCGGCTCATACCCATGCCCGCCGCGTTGAGGCCTATTTCTACTTCAATGTGAGCGAGGGCAACATGATCTGCCATCTGATGGGAGAGCCCCGGCAGGAGCGGGTGGTCTGGCTGGCCAACGAACAGGCCATCATGAGCCCGGAATGGAGCATTCACGCCGCCGCCGGCACCTCCAACTACATGTTCATCTGGGGAATGGCCGGTGAGAACCTGGACTATTCAGATATGGATAAAATCCCTTATACGGAAATGCGTTAGGCTTCCTGAATCGCTTTCCGGAACATTTCCAGCAGCGCATCCACGGACTTGCGAATGTCGTAATCGTCCATGTGCGCTGCATATTTTTTGCCCATTTCCCAGCGTTCTTCGGGGCGGGAGAGCCAGTAGTCGATGCGATGGGCCAGGGCTTCGGGATTCTGCTCCGGGAAGATGCTGCGGCGGTCCAGGGCGAACTGGGAGGTGCCGCTGTATCGGCCTTGGGCAATGATGGGAACGGCGCCCTGCTGCATGGCTTCCATAATGGAGAGGCCCTCCACCTCCACGGTGGCGCAGTGGACGCAGAGGTCCGCCTCGGCGGCCAGTTTCCGAAGGCCGTCCCGGTCCAGGAAGAAGAACTCCGGCTCATAGCCCACAATGCCATCCGTGTATAGCTTGTGCGCCTTGCGCCTGATGCTCCTGGTCTGGGGACCCAGGCCGGCAAACTGGAGCTGGATGCGATGGGCGAAGGCGCTGTACTTCATGGCTTCCAAGAGGGTGGGCTGGTCTTTTTCGACGGAAAGGCGGCCGATATAGACCACCTTCAGGGGCCGCTCGGTGCTGGTATAGTTGGCCGGCATCTCGGAATGCTTGATGCATTTGTCCGGGACCAGGCCGTTTGAAATGACTTCCGCCTTGGCCTGGATATGGTAACGGCGAAGGCGGTCCAGCACGTTCTCAGTGGGGCACTGGATATAATCTACCCGGTCCATGGTGTGTTTTTTCCAGGCACGGAGGATGATACGGTTCAGGCCCTTCCAATGCCGGATGGGGCCGAAGTTTACGGTAATGTTCTCTGGATGCAGGTGGTAAGTGAAGGTGACGGGTTTCCCAAGGGCGCGGGCGATGGGAATGGCCTTGTCCTCAATGACGAAGGGCTCTTCCAGATGGACCACATCGGCCCAGGCGATGGCCTCTTCCATGAGTTTTTTGTCGGAGGCGGCAAAACTGTATCCCTGTGCATTGATAAGGGGCTGTACAATGGGAAAAATGTATTCTTTGAGCGGGTAGTCCGGCTGGATGGCAGGGTCGTTTTTGTTGGGACCGGACATCACGCGGATTTCGTTGCCGGTCTTCTTGATATACTCAACGGTTCTCCGGGCACTGGATGCCAGGCCGTTTCCGGTGGTATAGAGATTATTCAGGATAAGGAGGATTTTCATAGTCAGGTTTTATTAGAAGATTTTCTGCATGAAATCTTTCAGTTCCGGAATCCAGCCTTCCGGCCAGTCGTGGGCACCGGGGTAACGGGTATACTGATGGTCGTAACCGTTGATGGTCATGTGGTGGTGCAGCTTGAGCGTGGCGGGACGCATCATGTCCCATTTGCCGGCATAGAGGTAATAACCCTCCGGCGGGGCCGTCTCAAACTGTTTTTTCATTTTTCTTTCCAGTCCTCCGTAAAACTTCCGGCGCGTGTGACTGGGATGCCCCAGGGCCCACATATAGGGGGACATGGCGCCCACATAGCCGAACTCCTCCGGATAGTTGGCCGCAAAGAAGATGCTCTGATATCCGCCGATGGAAAGGCCGGCCACCGCCCGGTGGGCACCATCCGGATGGGTGCGGTACACACTGTCCACAAAATGCACCACGTCGTTCATAAAGGCCGATTCCACATAGCCGTCCACCTCGAAGATGCTCTCGAAGGCGTCTTTGAAGCGGCCGCCCTCATAGTCAAAATCGTCATTGTAGGAATTGACGTTGGGCATAATCACAATGCAGGGGGCGGCTTTTTCTTCCCGCCAGAGACTGTCGCAAGTCTGGTACACCTGCCCTTTCCGGATCCAGGAGGTCTCATATCCGCGGGCTCCGTGAAGAAGATACAGGACGGGGTAGCGTCTGTCACTTTCGTAGTAATCGGCCGGGAGATAGGCAATCAGATGACGCTGCGAGGGCCCTTTCACGCTGCAAGGGTGAAAATGCTCTTCCACAATACCTTGCGGCGTATAATCCGGCCGGATGGCCGGGCCGGGCAAATATGCTTCTGAGCTCCTCATCCGGACAATGCCGCAGGAGGAGCTCAGGAGTAGGACGGCGACAATGGGGAGCAGTTTCCTCACTGTTATTCGGTTTCGGGGGCCATGGTGGTATAGACGTTGGTTACGTCTTCATCGTCTTCCAGAAGGCCGGTGAGTTTTTCCAGGGTGGCGCGCTGTTCGGCGGTGACTTCCTTGAGTTCCACGTTGGGAATTTGTTCAAAGCCGCCGGAGATGAGCTCATAACCCTTTTCTTCGATGTATTTCTGGATTTGGCCGTAGGCGGTGTAGTCTCCGTAGATGGAAATTTCCACGGTCACGTTCTCGTCCTCGTCTTCCACTTCCTGCTTGAAGACTTCCTCTGCGCCGAAGTCGATGAGCTCCAGCTCCAGCTCGTCCACGTCAATGGGCTTGGAAGGGTCTTCCTTGATGCGGAACACGCATTTGTGGTCGAACATGAAGGCCACGGAGCCGCTGGTCTGGAGGGAACCGCCGCACTTGGTGAAGTAGCTGCGGACATTGGCCACGGTGCGGGTGTTGTTGTCCGTGGCGGCCTCTACGAGATAGGCGATGCCGAAGGGGCCGAAGCCTTCGTAGATAATCTCCTTGAAGTCTCCGGTTTTGGCTTCGGTGGCTTTCTTGATGGCGCGCTCGATGTTTTCCTTGGGCATCTGTTCGGCCTTGGCCTCTGCGATGAGGGCACGCAGACGCGGGTTGCCGGTTACCTCGGCCCCGCCCTGCTTCACGGCGATGGTGATTTCCTTGCCCAGTTTGGTGAAGGTTTTGGCCATGTGGCCCCAACGCTTCATTTTCCGCTCTTTGCGGAACTCAAATGCTCTTCCCATATTTTACTTGGCGCTTTCTTCTATGCGGGTGATGTATTTGTCAATTTCCATGGCCTCGGGAGCGTTGCCCCACTCGTTTTTGATTTCCTTGTAGAAGGAAAGGGCCTTCTGGCTGTCTCCCATTGCCTCGGCGGCAATGCCGGCCTTCAGGAGGTAGGCGGCGGAAAGGGCGTTGCCGGAGGTCTTGGCGGCCTTCTGGAACCACTTCACGGCCTCGGCATAGTTTTCGAGGTCTGCATTGGCGTCTCCGATGCAGGCCTGGGCCTTGGCCAGCATGATGGGATCTTCTCCCTCATATTTTTTGAGATAGGAGATGGCTTCCTCAGGGGCGCCGGTCTGGAGCTTGGCAATGCCGGCATAGAGGTAAACGGCCTGTCCGGCCTTGGAACCGTACTGGCTGATAATGTCTTCAAAGCCCAGGGCGTTGTCGTCACCATTCAGGGCCAGCTCGTATTCACCGGACAGGAACCACTGCTCGGCCTGGGCCATCTGGTCCGTGGCCTGCACCTTCTTGGGCTGCAGGAGGAAACGGTTGTAGGCCATGATGGCCAGGGCAATCACAAGGACGCCGATAACAATTCCGTAAATGAGATTTCCGTAGGTTTTGAAGAATTCTTCGGTCTTGGAAACGGCCTCAGCAACATTCTGCTGACGCACTTCCTCTTCTTTTTTAGTAATTTTTGCCATATCTGATTGTTTCTTTATTGCTTTTTTGAGCCTGCAAATTTAGGAAAAATATTATATATTTGCAATTGAAATCTATGTAACAAGATGCCAGCCTTGAAGAAAATAGTGGTGAAGGATTTCCGGAACATCGAATTCCAGGAATTGTCGTTCTCTCCCAACGTGAACTGCATCAGCGGAAACAACGGGGAAGGGAAGACCAATCTGGTAGACGCCATCTATTATCTGTCCATGACCAAAAGCGCCTTCCCGGCCCCGGACAAGTACCATTTCCGTTACGGGACGGACGGCTTCACGGTGGGCGGCACCTATGCCATGGAAAACGGGCTGGAGTCCCGCATCTCCATCCAGGTGAAGGAAGGGGAGAAGAAGCTCATAAGGGACGACAAGCCCTGCGCCCGCTTGGGAGAGCATATCGGCCTGCTGCCCGTGGTGATGGTGTCTCCGGGGGATATCGGCCTGGTGAACGAGTCCGGAGAAGAGCGGAGGAGGCTTTCCAATGCCGTTCTTTCCCAGATGGACCGCGAATACCTGGCCGCGGTGCAAAGCTACAACCGCCTTTTGCAGCAGCGCAACAAGATGCTGAAGGATTTTCAGCCCGACGGCTCCCTGCTGGATGTTCTGGACCAGCGGATGGCTCCCTTGGCGGAACGGATTTCCGGCAGCCGACGCCGCTTCGCGGAAGACATGAAACCCATCGTAGGGGAGTATTACCGCCTCATTTCCGGCGGGGGAGAGGGCGTTTCCATCAGCTACAAGGCCGATGCCTTCCGCCCCGACCATGAGAAGGATTTCCTCCTGCATTATACCTCCTCCGGCCCCCAAAGGGACGATTTCCTCTTTACCATGGACGGCCACCCCATCCGCCGCTCCGGCAGCCAGGGACAGCAGAAAAGCTTCCTGGTGGCCCTCAAGTTCGCCCAGTACGAGATTATGAAGCGTTCCTACGGTTTCGCGCCCATGCTGCTGTTGGACGATGTCTTTGACAAGCTGGACTATACCCGCATCTCCAACCTCATCTCCATGGTGGCGGGGCAGGACTTCGGCCAAATCTTCATCACGGACACGGACCAGGAGCGCCTGCGCGGCATCGTGGACAGGATTACGGAAGACAGGGCGTATTTTGAAACCCGCAGGGGTGTCTTTACGCGCGTGGATTAGAAAGTATGGCCAATCCCGTCCGCATACACAGGAAAGAGCCGGTGGGCATGGATGCCTTAGTGAAGGAGTATATCAAATCCATGAAACTGGCCGTGGGGCTCAATACCCAGCGCATCTTCGCCGCCTGGGACGCCTGCTCCGGCGCGGCTCCCTTTACCCTCAAGCGCTTTTTCCGCGGGGGAAAACTCTATATTACGCTGTCTTCTTCCGCGATTCGCAGCCAGCTCTATTTCCAGAAGGACGAGCTTGTGAAAAAGATGAACGCCTTTCTGTCTCAGGATGAGCTGTTTACGCAAGACAAC
>CAJOMB010000026.1 GCA_905235615.1 uncultured Bacteroidales bacterium
GATATAATTGGAGTGGTGAACCACTGCCATCTGATCCGTTTCATAGTACCGGACGGGAAAAGATGTCTTAAAAATAGCCATAACAAAAATGTTACAACTGTTAACAGCTTTGTTTTAAATATCCTTTTTCAATGATTTAATCTTAGCCTCTAAACTTTCAATCTTGGAGAGGGCATCGGCCTCCTTTTTGCGCTCGTTTTCAATGACGGCGGCCGGAGCATTGGCAACAAAGCGCTCGTTGGAGAGTTTCGCCCTTACTCCTGCAAGGAATTTCTGCTGGTGTTCCAAGTCTTTTTGTGCTTTTTCAATCTCCTGCCCGGCATTCACAAGACCTTCCATTTTCACGAAGAATTCCTGGGTGCGAACCATGAATCCAACGCCCTGGGCATCCCCGAACTCCCCTGCCATTTCCACCTCTACGCCGGCCATCTTCTCCAGGATGGGAAGACAAGGGAACGTGCTTCCCTTGATGAGCAGATGAAGCATTTCCTTGGGGGCGATGTTGCGCTGGCTGCGAACGGCACGCACGGCATTCACCGCCTCGGCCATCCACTGGAAGTCTTCCAGCACCTTGGAATCGTAAGCCTGCGCCTTGGGGGTGGGAGCATACATGATGGTCTCCCCTTCCTTCCGGGGGGCGATATCCTGCCAAAGCTCCTCCGTAATGAAAGGCATCACCGGATGGATGAGTTTCAGCAGAGACTCGAAGAAACCCAGCGTGGCCTTATATGTTTCCGGATCCACGGGCTGGCCGAAGGCCGGCTTGATGGCTTCCAGATACCAAGAGCAATAGTCATCCCAGAAGAGCTTGTAAATGGTCATGAGCGCATCGGAGATGCGGAATTTGCTGTAATGGTCTTCCACCTGGGCAACGGCTTCCGAGAGCTTGGCCTCGAACCACTCGACAGCCAGCTTGGCAGCGGGCGTCCGGGGCACGGAAGCATCCACGGCAAAGCCCTTCACCAGACGGTAGCTGTTCCAGATTTTGTTACAGAATGCGGCGCCCTGCTTAATCTGGGCTTCATCATAAAAGATATCGTTACCGGCACTGGAGCACAGCAGCATGCCGATTCTCACGGCGTCGGCCCCGTAATTTTCAATCAGGTCCAGCGGATTGGGGCTGTTGCCCAGCGTCTTGGACATCTTCCGGCCAATCTTGTCCCGCACGATGCCCGTGAAATACACATTGGAGAATGGCTCCTTGCCCATGAACACCTCACCGGCCATAATCATACGGGCCACCCAGAAGAAGATGATGTCCGGGCCCGTGACCAAGTCGTTGGTAGGATAGTAATAGGCCAGGTCCTTATTGGGCTGGTGCTCCGGATGACCGGGCTTTTGAGGGTCAAAAACGGAGATGGGCCAGAGCCAGGAGCTGAACCAGGTGTCCAGCACGTCCTCATCTTGACGGAGGTCATCCGCCTTGATGGAAGGATTCTTGGCCTGGGCGGCCTTCAAAGCCTCCTCCGGGGTGGCTTCCACCACGAAGGAGCCGTCCGGCAGATAATAGGCCGGAATCCGCTGGCCCCACCACAGCTGACGGGAAATGCACCAGTCACGGGCATTTTCCATCCAGTGGCGGTAAGTGTTCACATATTTTTCCGGAACGAACTGGGTACGGCCGCTCTCCACGGTTTCCAGGGCCATGGCAGCCAGCTTGTCCATCTTCAGGAACCACTGGGCGCTGAGCTTGGGCTCAATCACGGCATCCGTACGCTCGGAATAGCCCACCGGAGAAATATATTCCTCCGTCTTCACCAGATTGCCGGCTTCCTCCAGCATCTTCACAATCTTCTTGCGGGCCACAAAACGGTCTTCACCCACCAGAATCTGCGCTTTCTCGTTCAGTTTTCCATGGTCGTCGATAATCTCCAGCACGGGAAGGTTGTGCCTGAGGCCAATTTCATAGTCGTGCACATCGTGGGCCGGCGTCACCTTCAGGCAGCCGGTGCCGAAATCCATCTCCACATAATCATCCTCAATCACCGGAATTTCCCGCTTGATGAGCGGAATCAGCACCTTCTTTCCCTTCAGCCAGAAATGGCGTTCATCCTTGGGATTCACGCAGATGGCGGCATCGGCCATGATGGTTTCCGGACGGGTGGTGGCAATGACCAGGAACTTGTCCGTAGGATTGCCGTTGCCGTCGGAGACAAAATACTTCAGATGGTATAAATGGCTCTTGGTGTCCTTGTGGATTACCTCGTCGTCGCTTACGGCGGTAAGGGCCTCCGGATCCCAGTTCACCATTCTCACTCCCTTGTAAATCCAACCCTTCCTGTAGAAATACACGAAAGTATTGATAACCGCCTCGGACAGAGCCGGTTCCATGGTAAAGCGCGTACGGTCCCAGTCACAGGAACAGCCTAATTTACGGAGCTGCTGCAGGATGATGCCGCCGTGCTCTTCCTTCCATTCCCAGGCATGGCGCAGGAATTCTTCCCGGCCGATATCCTCCTTCCGGATACCCTGCTCCTTGAGCTTGGCCACCACCTTGTTTTCCGTGGCGATGGAGGCGTGGTCCGTTCCGGGCACCCAGCAGGCGTTTTTGCCGTCCATGCGGGCCTTGCGGATGAGGACGTCATTCAGGGTATTGTTGAGCACATGGCCCATATGCAGGATTCCCGTCACATTGGGCGGCGGAATCACGATGGTGTAGGGCTCTCTTTCGTCGGGTTCACTATGGAAAAACTTGTGGTCCAGCCAGTAGGCATACCATTTGTCTTCCACGGCTGCGGCATTGTACTTCGCTGCGAGTTCTTTCATATTCCGTTTCGTTACATTCTATCTTACAAATGTACGGAAAATTTCGTATTTTTGCCAACGGAACAATAAGAAACAGTAGATATGGACAACAACCAACCCAAACCCCAGAATCAAATCAGCCTGGAGCTGAAACCGGAAATCGCCAAAGGCTCTTACTCCAACCTGGCCATCATATCGCATTCCCGCAGCGAGTTCATCATAGACTTCGCCACCACCCTGCCCGGGCTGGCCAAGCCGGAGATCGGCAGCCGCATCATCATGACACCGGAGCACGCCAAACGCCTGATGAACGCCCTCTTCGACAATATCTCCAAGTACGAGGCCCAGTTCGGCGTCATCGACCTGGGTGGAAAGGGGCCCCAGCCTGGCGGCACCTTCAATCTGGCCGATTTCGGCCCTCTGGGCGGCGGCGGAAATAAGTCGTAAGGATGGACTTAAAGAAAATCAAGGCCTTCGCCCTCGATATTGACGGCGTGGCCACAGACGGCAGCGTCCTCTGCAGCAGCGAAGGAGACCTGCTGCGAATCTACGACGCCAAGGACGGCTTTGCCCTCCGCATGGCCATCATGAACGGATACCCGGTAGCCATCATTACCGGAGGCCGGTCGGAAAGCGTCCGCAAACGCATGGTCACCAGCGGCATCAAGCCGGAGGACGTGTTCCTGCACTGCAGAAACAAGATGGAGGAATTCACCATATTCTGTGAACGTTACAAGCTCTCACCTGAAGAAGTGATGTATTTTGGGGACGATGTTCCCGACATGGAAGTGATCCAGGCCTGCGGCTGCGGTGTCTGCCCATCCGACGCCGTGGACGAGGTGAAAGCCGTGGCCGATTGGGTGTCTCTCTACCCCGGCGGCAAGGGCTGCCTGCGCCATTGCATCGAAACCACGCTCCGGGAACAGGGCAAGTGGATTTTCGATGCGGCAGAATACAAAAGACAGTTCTGATGAACCTGAACGGAAAGCATATCATCCTGGGCAGCAATTCCCCAAGAAGAAGAGAATTGCTGAAAGGTTTGGATATTGATTTCGAAGTAGATACAGGTAATAACTTCGAGGAATCCTTTACTCCCGATACCCCCTTCGACCAGGTTCCCCGCCTGATGGCCGAAGGCAAGTCGATGGGCTTTCATCGGCCCCTCAAGGAAGGGGAAATCCTCATAACGGCCGATACCATGGTCATCCTTCCGCCGGAGGAAGGGAAGGCCGGGGAAATCCTTGGCAAACCCAAGGACCGGGAGGACGCCATCCGCATGCTGCGTGACCTATCCGGAAGGAAACACCACGTTACCACCGCCGTCACCCTGCGAAGCCGCGATAAGAAAGAAACCTTCGAAGTGACCACCCAGGTGTGGTTCAAAGAACTCAAAGAAGAGGAAATCAATTATTACGTAGATACTTACAAGCCCTTTGACAAGGCCGGGGCCTATGCCATCCAGGAGTGGATCGGCCACGTGGGCATCACCCGCATCGAAGGCTCCTATTTCAATGTGGTAGGCTTCCCCGTCCAGCGCGTGTACGAGGCTCTTCTGTCCTTTTGAACGGGGACTAATGCGCCAACTTCCGGCGCCCCGAAAACCAGCGCTGAGGCAGTTCCATGGCCAGAATGATGCCCAACACAATGGCAATGGCCACCTTCACGGCCAGGAAGCCGTAGTGGGAAGAGAGAGCCAACTCCCCTGCCGTCAGATAATACGAGAACCAGAACAGACCGGCTCCGGGCACCAGTGGGAAAATGCCGCAGATGATGAAAATCTGGGCCGGGCAGCGGGTGGGAACAGCGGCCAGGCGGGACATCAGGCACACCATGATGGCCGCAAAGAGCGTAGAGACAGAGGCCGAGAACTGTCCCTGGCGAAACGCCAGCAGATAAACCATCCACCCTATCACACCCACCAGACCGGAAACCAGGTACTGCTCCTTGTCCACGGTATAAAGCACGGCAAAACCCCAGGTACCGGCAAAGGCACCCAATGCCTGCCAGAAATAGCCGGAAGTCTCCGGGCTCACTGTGACGCCGGGCAATTTGATGAGGCCGTCAAAAAGCCAGCCGTCCAGCATAAAGGCTACGGACACACCCAGGGCAATGCAGAAAAAGCCCAGCAGGGCATCTGTGAGCCGCGTGAGACCGGCCAGATGGTCCGAGTTGGCCAAATCCCTTACACCGTTGGTAAAGGCCACTCCGGGCACCAAGGGCATAATGGCTCCAACAATGATATTGCTCAGACCCTCTCCCAAGCCCAAGCGCCAGAAAGTGATACTTAACAGCATCGCCACTAAGGCATTGGCCATGGAACCCACAATCTTGGACAGATACCGGTTGCTCACATACAGTATAAATACATAGAGAAGCAACCCGGCCAGCGCGGCCGCTATACAGTCCGTCCAACTGCCGCCGAAGATGATGGCAAAACCGCCGGAAGCAATGCCTGAAGCCAGCATCTGCAGCCAGTCCGGCTTCTTGGGCAGCAATTTAATCTTCTCCAACTTCTCCCGCGCCTGCTCCACCGTATATTTCCCCTGGGAAATCTCATAGCTGAGCCGGTTCACGGCCGTCACTTTGTTCAGCTGAGAGCCGCGGATGGGTATAAAATCAATGTTGGCATAGGTGGAAGCCTGCCCTCCGGACTTCTCCACCTTCCCGGCCTTTCCGGAGGTGAAAATACCGTTGGAAACAATGAAAAAATTCTTGGAATCCACCCCGTACTGCGTGCAGATTCGGGCCATAATATCCTCTACGCGAGCTATTTCCGCTCCGTTTTCCAGTAGGATATGGCCGGCCTCCGAGGCCAGCTCCAGCACCTGGGTGAAATCTTCCGTTCTTTCCATGACGCAAAATTACACAAAAAATAAGTATTTTTGTGCCGATGAATGACTTTTCACAACGGATTTTGGACTGGTATGCGGAAAACGGCCGGGATCTCCCCTGGCGCCATACCCCCGACCCTTATGCCGTCTGGCTCAGTGAAATCATCCTCCAGCAAACCCGTATTGCCCAGGGAACGGCCTACTGGCATCGTTTCATGGAGCATTTCCCCACCGTCAAGGATTTGGCCGATGCTACCGAAGACCAGGTGCTCCGCCTCTGGGAAGGCCTGGGCTATTACTCCCGCGCCCGCAACCTGCACAAAGCCGCCAAACAAATTGTAGCGACAGGCGCTTTTCCGGACACGCTGGAAGGCATCCGCGCCCTTCAGGGAGTGGGAGACTACACGGCTGCCGCCATCGGCTCCATCTGTTTCGGCATCCCCGCCGCCGTGGTGGACGGCAATGTTTACCGCGTCCTGGCCCGTTATTTCGGCCTGGAAACGCCCGTGGGCACCACCCAGGCCAAGAAAGAATTCACCGCCCTGGCCCAGAGACTCCTGCCGGAAGATGCCCCGGCCCAGTTTAACCAGGGCATGATGGACTTCGGCGCCATCCAGTGTACCCCCCAGAATCCGGACTGCCTCACCTGCCCCCTGCAGGACAGTTGTAACGCCTTCCAAAGCGGCCGCACCCAGTTGCTTCCGGTCAAAAAACCGGCCATGAAACCCCAGGAAAGGCATCTAAACTACGTTTACGTGCGTTTTAAGGGAGAAACGGCCATCCGCCGCCGCGGCCCCGGAGACATCTGGCAGGGTCTCTACGAGCCACTTGTACTGCCCCATCCGTCCGGGCAGCTCATCCGTGAAAGGGTGAAGCACCAACTCACCCACCGAACCCTCCTGGCCGATTTCTACCTATGGGAACCCTCCCGTCGGCCCGCATTGCCGGAAGGCTATTTCTGGATAAAAGAGACGGAGCTTGACGCTTACGCCAAGCCCCGCCTGTTTGAACTGCTGCTGGAACAGGTTCAAGTCTTGATATAGACATCCTGCTGCGGGAAAGGAATCTCGATACCGTTCTCGCTGAAGGCATTGTAGATGGCCTCCCGCGCCTGGGCGGCAATAGCCAGATAGTTTTCCACCGTCGTGTGCATGAGCACCTTCAGATTCACGGAACTGTCGGCAAAATCATCCACCCGTACCACAATCCCCTTCTTCTTGTTCACCACTTCCCGGCCGTATTTATCCTTCATCATCAGCGGATTGAGGGCATCCAGAATAATCTGGCGGGCTTTCTGGACATCCGTGCCATACTTCACGCCCACCACGAAACTGACCAGCTGATAGGAATCGCTCCGCGTCAGGTTCTTGAAATTCTTGTTGAAAAGGGCGGTATTGGTAAAGATGATGACGGAGTCGTCAACGGCTTCAATCTGGGTGCTCTGATAACTGAGCCCCACCACGGTTCCCCGGATGCCGTCACACTCGATGATGTCCCCCACCCGCACGCGGCCGCTCATGAGCTGTACGCCATAGAAGAAGTTGTTCAACACATCCTTCATGGCAAAGCCGATACCCGTGGCTAAGCCGGTGGAAACCAGCGCCAGACCGGAAGCCGGAATCTGAAGCAGGAGGAAAATAATAAGTACAAACAGGCCCCAGGCCAGCAGGGAAATGATATTGTTGGCCAGGTTGTAATTCACGTCCGTCTCCTTGAAAACCACGTCCTCGCCCAGTTTCCGGATGGCCGATTTGGTCTTCCAAACCCGGTAGAAAGCCTTGGCGGCATAGATGAGGTAACGGAAGAGGAAGAAAAGACTGATGATAATGAGAATGTACAGGACAGACACGGAAAAACCGTTCTCCGATTTCACAAAGGGGGCGAAGAAAATCTGCCGGGCTACTCCGGTGAAATTGAACACCTTGCAGGCCTTGAAGACGGAGCTGGGGAAAGACCAGATGCCCAGCACCGGCACCAGGACCATCTTGACCAGGTCGTATAGCCAGGAAACCTCAATGAACGAGGCTTTTCCGTTCGAAAGCGGCAAGGAAGGATTCTTCTTCCGATAGGCCAGTTTCACCTCTTTCAGACGGCTTTCATAATACCGGCTCAGAAGCTCCCAGACAGCTATCACGCTCTCCAAGAGGGCCAGCTGGAACATCCACCAGATAATAAGCAGCAGGGAGCCCATTACCAGACCGGCCCAGGAAATGAGCGTTGCCACAGCCATGGCACCGCTACTGGCCCAGAGCAAAATCAGGTCTCCCCTGTCCACCATCTTGCTCTTCCGGCTCACCATCCAGAACTGGTAGATGGTGCTCATGAGGAGCAGGGCCGGGAAAAGGAGGTTGATGACGCTGTTGGGGATGAAAATCATCCGGAAATAGAGGACCACGAAGGCCATGATAAGCGTAGGGAGATAGGCCATGAGGGTGCTCCGGATCCGTGACTTGTCCAAGCGGATGAGCATAGACACCAGAATGGCCGCCATCAGCCAGGCGAATTCCCCCATCATCGTGGAAGAACGGACGATGAAGGAATGGGCCGATGTCTTCGTATTGATGAACAGGAACACGCCGAAGAGCAATACGCCCAAAAGGGCTATCACCAGTCCCTTGTGCTCCATGAACCAGGCCGATTCCTGCTTCTTGTTGTATTTGACATATCCGTTTACCAACAAGGTGGAAACCAGGGTTGACAGCAGCAGAACCAGCAGCAGCATGAACGAATAGAAGAACACGATGGGCCCGCGCCAGGAGCTCACGACACTGTCTTCGTCCAGATTCAAACTGTAACGGTTCTTGACATCGGCCATGGCTCTCCTGGCCCGGAAAGGGAAACGGGCGAGCGTCTTGAAATAATTCCCCTGCCCCTCCACGAAGAGTTTCTGCTGCACGGCCTTATACCGGTCCTGAGCATAGTTATAGGCGCTTTTAAGCAGTTCGTCCGTCTGCTCGTAATACTCGTTGTCCTTGTCTATCTGCTGCATCTGCAGCCAGTAGTAGGCCACAATCTGTTCTGCCACATACAGGCAGCTGTCCCGCACCGCAATGGTGGCGTCGTCCATCTTCATCTCATAGACGTCACGGGCAAACTCCGGCGTGTCCAGGATGGTGGAATCGGCCAGCGCAGTGGTGGCGGAATCCAGGGCCACAGCCACGGTATTCTCCTGCACAATCTCCTGGGCCGTGCGCTCCGGAGGCATCTTTCTAAGCGTGAGTACCAAGCGGTTATAACGCTCCATCTCATCCGTCAGTTTGGCCCTCACCTCCGCATAGGGTGTGCTCTCGCTCTTGAACTGCTCATACTGGCGGGTCACCTCATTGAGGGCGAAAGTAAGGTCGAAGGTATTCTCCGACGCCTGCGAATACAGAATCACGGAAAGTTCGTTGCACTCATCCACCAATTGCGCCAGTTTCTGGTGCTGCTCCTGAATCCGCTGTTCCGCACTGCCGGAGAACTTCTGCAGACCCGCATACGTCTCCTTGAGCTCCATCAGAAGCACCGAGAGCGTCTGGTTCAGGTTGTTCTCCTTGAAGACGGCCCACAGCGGAGCCATCGGCAGCAGGACGCACAGAAGCGCTATGATCCGTTTCTTTCTCATAACTTGCCTTGTTCTCCCAGATGGGAATCCTTGAAGCCCAGGAAATAAAGCACCCCGTCCAGGCCGATGGTACTCAGGCTCTGCCCGGCCTCCTCCTTCACCCGCGGCTTGGCATGGAAAGCAATCCCCAGACCGGCCTCCATGAGCATGGGAAGGTCGTTGGCACCGTCTCCCACGGCGATGGTCTGGGCCAGGTTCACCTTTTCCGTCATGGCAATGAGTTTCAGGAGGTCCGCCTTGCGGCGGCCGTCCACCACCTCGCCCACATATCGGCCTGTAAGTTTGCCGTCATCCCCCACTTCCAGCTCGTTGGCATAGACATAGTCGATGCCGTATTTCTTCTGCAGATGCTCCCCGAAGAAAGTGAAGCCGCCGCTCAGGATGGCAATCTTGTAGCCGCAGGTTTTGAGCACAGACATCAGGCGGTCCGTTCCCTCTGTAATGGGAAGATTATCTGCAATATCCTGCATCACAGAAACATCCAATCCCTTAAGTAAAGCAACCCTTTCGGTAAAGCTCTCCTTGAAATCAATCTCTCCGCGCATGGCTCGCTCCGTAATGGCGGCCACCTTGTCATAGACCCCATGCCGGCGGGCCAGCTCGTCTATGCACTCCGTCTGGATAAGCGTAGAATCCATATCGAAGCAGATGAGCCGGCGCATGCGGCGGTACATGTCGTCCTTCTGGAAAGAGAAATCCATTCCGCTGGAGCGGCTCATGGACATCAGTTCCTTCTGCAAATCCTCCTTGTTCTCCACCGTTCCCCGGATAGAGAACTCCACGCAGGCACGCACATTCCTTTCCGGATGCATGATGCTCATGCGGCCGGTGAGCCGCCTGATGGCATCGATATTCAGTCCGTAACTGGCAATCACCTGTGCAGCCATGGCTATCTGTTTGGCACTGAGGCTGCGGCCTATCACCGTCAAGATGTACCGGTTCTTGCCCTGTCGGCCGGCCCAGGTCTCGTAATCTTCGTCAGAGATGGGCTCGAAGCCAATGGTCACCCCCAGCTCCGTAGCCTTGAAAAGGAGCTCCTTCATCACCTGGCCGGAAGCCTTCTCGTCTATCCGGATCAGGATGCCCAGGGACAGCGTACTGTGGATATCGGCCTGACCGATGTCCAGGATCTGCGCATCATAACGGGACAAAATGCCCATAATGGAGGCCGTGAGCCCCACCTGGTCCTTTCCGGAAATTCGAATTAAAATCTGTTCTTCTTTCATAACCTACAAATATACATATTTTCCCGGAATCCCCCCTTACCCTTCAGACTCCAAGTCTCTTTCCAGCCCCGGAAGCCAAGGCTTCATTAGCGGGCTCTCCAGGCCCGGGCCCGGGCGTGCATATTCTCCTGGATGCATTCACTGTAGAGCCAGGGCTCGCAGCTGTGGATGTCCCCCACATTGATGAAATTGGCGAAGGGAGGGTATTCCGCCCCGTCATATCCCTTCACCACCAGCACGTGGTGCGTGGGTGACAAAGTGACGGTGATGGTGTCGTGCAGCACGGCGGGGATGGCGTCAGTGACCCAGTTCACGGGATTGATGGCGATGCTGGATGCCGCCACCACAGGATTGATGTATTTCACGTCCTTCACCGTGTTGTAGCAGATGGTCACGCCAACGTCATCGGAGCCTTGTGCCGGCTTGATATGGGGGCAGGATGCAAGGTCCTCATCCGTCACCTTGTAGCCCATCACATAGGCTCCAGCCACTTGGCCGAAGGTGGCGTCATCCATGTGTTTGAGCAATTCCACAACGGCCAGGCCGCCCTGGCTGAACCCTGCGATAATCAGCGGCCGCTGCGGGTCATGCTGCTGCAGGAAGCAGTCAAAGGCGTCACATACATCCTTCATGGAAAGGCGTGTGCGCTCGTAGATGGTTTTCTCGTCGCGCGTCAGGAAGGCATCAATGGTCGAATGCCGATAAAAAGGCGCCCAATAGCGGTTGCCGGGAGCCATGTAGGCAGCGGCCTTGTTCATTTCCGAAGCCATGTGGGCGCGGTGGTCCGGATTCCAGACATCGGCATAATGGATGGTGACCCCGGAGCTGTCTTTCCAGTCCACCTCCCAGGTCGAAACCACATAGAAGACATCGGCCCCACTGCCATCCGGATCCATGTCCTCCCTTATCCACATGGTGGGATTGGAGTAATCCGGGGCAGCCGGAACCGTTTCCGCCACTTTATCTTCCTGGTATCCGCATACCACCCAAAGTGCGGCAAAAATCAACAAAATCTTTTTCATCGTAATAAGAGTCTGTTTTGAAATAATTCAATAAATTCTATATGTTTTTTTGGGGTAAATTTCCCTCAAAAATTTCACCCATAGGAACCCGTTTTCAAATCCATGACGCCAGGAATTCCCGGAACAGGGCTTTGTGATGGCCAGGAATAATGATATGGTGATTGCCGATGGGGTTGGTGAGGAAATAGCCGGCCTCTTCCGGGCTCACTTTGACAATGACCTGCGTGCGGCAGAGGTTGTCTTCGTACTGATTGCGAAGCAGCTGCCCGTCGGCAAGGAAAGCGCGGCTCAGGTCGCCGGAAAGCTTGGCGATGGTGACAGGCCCTTCGGGGAATTCCCCGTGCAGGCCCACTCCGATGCCGGACTCGAAATGCGTGTCATACTGGATGTTGCGCGGGATGTTCAGGGGAATGGTACAGTGGGCGAAAAGCAGTTCTCCGCTTTCCATGTCGATGCGGGACGGATTGGCCTGGAAGCCCGTGCAGCCGGTCAGGGCCTGGGACAGCATCATCGTGAGCAGCGCCGGGACATCGCCTTCGCAGGAGGCAGGAATGCCCAGCGCGTTGAAGCCCGCCAGGGCGATGCAGCCGGTATTGTGTACGCTGGTCAGAAGGTCGAAGCAGCGCACGGTGAGGGCCGATAAGCCATAGCGATCCTTAATGATTTCCAGGGCTTTATAAATCTTCTTCGCGCCCGGAAGGGAGCTGCGAACATCCGTTTTCATCGGCCACTCCGCCGGGGCGTCCTCCTCCGGCAGCGACTGCACCAGCTCAATCAGCTCCTGCATGGGGATGTCGGCAAAATCGGCCCCCAGCTTTTCCTTGATGGCTGAACGGTCTGCCTCGCTCGCGATGAGCCAGTCCGAGGGTTTCCCCACCAGGCCGATACGGCTGTCGCGCAGGGCGGCCTTTGCCTCGGCCACGCGCGAAAGCTGCGCGATGCGCGTGCGCAGCAGCTCGTCCTTCCCATGCAGGATTTCCCCGGCGATGCCCTTTTGGCGCAGGTAGGACAGAATTTCGATGGACGCAGCCAGCGAATTGCTCTTGCCCGAAGTGAGGAGATAAATCTTCCCGGCATGGGCCTTCAGAATGTCCGGCAGCACGGCCTTGAAGATGCCTTCCGCCCCGCCCGTGCGGATGTAGATGAGGCTGAGCGGATGATCCCCGTAATGGCTGAAATCCTGGCCGATAAGCTCGTACCCGCCGTCCGGGAAAATCCCGCGAAGAAAAACGTCCGAAATACCGCCGACGGCCTCCTGGTCGTGCAAACTGGATGTGATGGTGTAAATAGCGATGGTTTTCATAG
>CAJOMB010000027.1 GCA_905235615.1 uncultured Bacteroidales bacterium
TCACCGAAATGAACAGATTAACCAATAACCCCAACCCATGCGCGCAGTAATTCAAAGAGTCTCATCCGCTTCCGTCAGCATCGACGGAAAGGAGAAATCGGCCATCGGAGAGGGCTTGCTGATTCTCCTCGGCATAGGCCATGAAGACGGGCAGGAAGATATCGACTGGCTGGTAAAGAAGATCGCCGGACTCCGCATTTTCAACGACGATGCCGGTATAATGAACCGAAGCGTGGTGGACGTTGGCGGCGAGGCCCTGGTCGTGAGCCAGTTCACGCTGATGGCATCCACCAGGAAGGGCAACCGGCCATCCTATATGGGCGCGGCCGGCCACGAAATGGCCATTCCGCTATACGAGCAGTTCTGCGATGCGCTGTCCGTCGCCATCGGCCGTCCGGTAGGAACCGGTGAATTTGGCGCAGACATGAAAGTGGCCCTGGTGAATGACGGCCCGGTGACTATAGGCATGGACACAAAGAATAAGGAATAAAAAATAACAAGTCTGCAATTATGAAATTTCTCGGCAACATACTCTGGCTCATTCTGGGCGGCATCTTCATCGCCCTGATATACTACTTTGTCGGTCTGCTGATGTGCATATCCATCATCGGCATACCCTTCGGAGTGCAGCTCTTTAAACTGGGCACTTACGCCCTCTGGCCCTTCGGCCACGAACTGGTGAACGGCCCGGGTGAGCCCGGTTGTGTATCGGTGGTGATGAACCTCATCTGGATTCTCTTCGGCTGGTGGGAGATTGCCCTCATCCATCTGACCTGCGGCCTCATTTTCTGCATCACCATTGTAGGAATTCCATGGGGCATACAGCATTTCAAGATGGCCATTGCCACCATCTTCCCGTTTGGAAAAGAAATTAGCTATCTTTGAAAGAGTAAATTTTGATGGCTCGGGACAAGATGGTTTGGTTTAACCAGCAAAGCATTGTAGAACTTTTTGGAACCTCAAAGCAGAATGTCAGCTGGAATTCATCTAACATATTGAGAGATAGAAAGTTTGCTTACGATTCGGTTGTTAAGAATTATTTGACAACTGCCGCATGATGGTTTACGCTCGCCAAGAATCGAGAAGTGCCTCAATCTGCCTTTTTAGATTAGGGACATCTTCCAACGCCGTTTGCCACAATAACTCTGGCAGCACCGTTGCATATCCGTGAACGAGGACATGTCGCATTCTAATGATATCATTCCAGGGTATGTCTGTGTGCGCCTCTTTGAAGTCAGTGGATAGCATGTACGATGCTTCACCGATAATTTCGACATTTTT
Source organism: uncultured Bacteroidales bacterium (assembly GCA_905235615.1). Classification (GTDB taxonomy): domain Bacteria; phylum Bacteroidota; class Bacteroidia; order Bacteroidales; family UBA932; genus Cryptobacteroides. The sequence continues at coordinate 1,282 of CAJOMB010000027.1, forward strand.
CACTACGGCGAAATAGCGTAATTTATCAGTCATGAGCTCCTCCAATGAGTATCCCACGGTGAATGAGATGATATGATTGGCGGCTTGAATTATATCCAGAAGCCTGCCCTTGTCGCGTTCAGGCTCTCTCATAAATCAGTACTTTATCACTATTGATGCTTTCTTCTGCAAACGGTTTAACGGAACCTTCTGCCACCAGATCCACTTTTTTCCCAAGAATCTGCTCCAAAGTATTGACCATTCCTGCATATTGAAGAAGTCCAATAGGGGCGGAACGGTCCAAATCGACAAGAATATCTATGTCGCTAACAGGCATCTCCTCCATTCTGGAGAAAGAACCAAACAGCCAAGCCTTTTTGATTGGCTCACCGCGGAAGTATTCTTGAATATTATGAACAATCTTCACTCGCTCTTGATTGAGTCGGCTGATACGCTCCTGCGTTTGCTCCTTTTCGCCTTTTCTGGCTGCGTAACGTAAAAGTCGGGACGTGTTCACCGAATACACCTCAAACGCTCGCTGATAATTATTTTGGATCTCTTCGTCTGTAAGAGAGGAATACTCCTTATCTGATTCATAGTCCACCAGAATCTTTTCCAAATCAGGAACCCTGATACCATCCTCATAACGAAGCGGAGCTTCGGTTATAAGGGGTTTGACAAGGATAAAATCATGAAGGTCATTAATCATCAAATAGGCATTCCGCATAAGCGCCACTTCTTCGAATTGCTGTTTTAAGATGGTAAGGACTTGTTCGCACATGCGTCTTGGAACTTCTACAATCAAGTTCCTGCCATTATCGGTGATGCAGTGGTCCATTCCGACAAATGAATCAATCAGGCAGGCAGCGACCGACCGCATCTTGGGCGTTATGATGGTTTTATACTCCATTTTCTGCAAAGATATTCACTTCTGGCAATATTTCAAATAAATTGCCAATCAATTTAGGCCGATATCGGGACATTAAGGATAAATTCCTTCGATAGCCGGAAATTTGCGTTTTTAAACCAATTGCATTATGGAACAGAAAAAGAAGTGTATCGAAAATCATTACAATCATCTCGGAAAAAAACCGTATTTTTGTAATTGATATTGAAACTGATTTACCACCTTGCAATGGAACAGTACTACCGACACTTCCGCAACCGGAAAATCTACCGATTCGTGACCTTTGCCACCCTTGAGGCTACAGAGGAGGAAGCCGTGGTGTACCAGGCCATGTATGGAGATCGCCGATTTTGGATTCGGACAAAGACCAACTTCTTTGAAGAGGTTCTTTATGATGACGAAATGGTTCCGCGTTTCCAGCCCATCACAAAAGTAGAAGCTCTTAAGGAAATAGTAACAACCACTCAACCCATACAAGAAATGAGAGACGTAACCAAACTTTCAGATACCTCCGCAGACGGAATTCGCAGCACGTCATTCGCAACCTGCGGTGTAACCTGCTCTACGCAGATCAATCTCCAGACTGAGGGAGACATCATCCGCCGGGTAGAAATCGTCAAAGGCTGCGACGGCAACACCAAGGGCCTGGCGAAGCTCTGTGAAGGCCGGAAGGTGGAGGAGGTCATCGGCCTTTTGGAGGGTATTGACTGCAAGGGGCGGGGCACCAGCTGCCCGGACCAGTTGGCCAGGGCGCTCAAGGAGTTGTGAGCCGCCATGAACAGGATCAGAAAGGCGGAACAGAGAGACCTGGAGGCTGTGAACGGCCTTCTGCGGCAGGTGCTGGCGGTCCATCACAAGGGGCGGCCGGACTTGTTCCGGGAAGTGGGGAAGAAGTACACGGACGCGCAGCTTCTGGCCCTGTTCGATGACCCGCAGACGCCGGTCTTCGTGTATGAAAGGGACGGAGAGGTGTTGGGTTATGCCTTCTGCGCCCTCCGGCAGCAGGGGAGCGGCAGCCTCCAGGAGCTCACCACCCTCTATGTGGATGATCTCTGCGTCCACGAGAAGGCCCGCGGGGAGCATATCGGCTCGGCGCTTTTTGAATACGTGAAAGCCTTTGCCCGGGAAAAGGGCTGCCACAATATCACCCTTCACGTGTGGGAGTGCAACCCTGCCGCAAGGACCTTCTACGAGTCTCTTGGCCTGAAACCGCAATACACGTCCATGGAAATGGTTTTAAAATAATTATCTTTGCACAATGAACAAACATCGCATATCGCGTATCATCCTGGCCGTCCTGCTGGCGGCCATTCTGGGCGGCTGCCTGTACCTGAATCCGCTTCTGCCCATCATCACCGGTTATGCTGCCAAGAACCTGGCATCGGCCGTATTTGTTTCCGGCAGAGACGCTTCCGAGGTGGAAAAGCTGGACCTGCACTTCTCCTTCATCCAATATACCCGCAACAAGGTGGATTACGAGCACAAGACGGTCACCAGCCGCTTCCTTTGGGGCAAGTCCGTGGCCGCCTTCCGAGAGGGCTACGGCGTCACCCTGCTCCGCGGCAAGGACAAGGATGCCTTCCTGGCGCAGGCCTTCCCCCTTCCGGCCGATCCGGACTTCCCGGAACTCCTGCCTGCGGGAGACCCCGGAACCGCGGCAAGGCTGGAGCCCATCGCCCGTGCCTTCGTGGATGAGAAGGCCTACAACGGCACCCCCTTCGCCTTCGTGGTGCTACACAATGGCGGCATCGTGTCCGAGCGTTACGGCAGCGGCATCACCCCGGAAACGAGGCTCCTTGGCTGGAGCATGGGAAAGAGCTTTACCGGCGCCCTCGCCGGCATCATGGCAGGGGATTCCCTGGTCGATATCCACGCCCCCATGGACATCCCGGAGTGGCAGGCCGATGAGCGCCGCACCATCACCCTCGGCGACCTCCTGCAGATGCAGAGCGGCCTGGAGTGGAACGAGGACTACGGCAACCGTTCCGACGTGAACATCATGCTCCACCAGGCCGAAGACATGGGCCTCTATGCCCTTTCCAAGCCCCTGGAACACACCCCCGGCACCTTCTGGTACTACTCCAGCGGTACCGCCAATATCGTCATGCGTTATCTCCGCGGGAAATTCTCCTCCGACGAGGAATTCCAGGCCTATATGCGCCGGCGGCTTTTTGGCCCCCTCGGCATAGACAATCCCCATTTCGAGACGGACATGAGCGGCACCCCCGTGGGCTCTTCCTACCTGTATGTGACGGCCCGGGATTTCGCCCGCTTCGGCCAGCTGTATTTGAACGACGGCTGCCTGGGCGGAGCCCGCATCCTCCCGGAAGGATGGGTGGATTACACCCGGACGCCCGCATCGGCCAGTGAAGGGGCCTATGGTGCCTTTTTCTGGCTCAACCGCAACCACAATCTGCCCGACGTCCCCGAAGACATGTTTTCCTGCCAGGGGCACGATGGCCAGCAAATCTACATCATTCCCTCCGAGGAGCTGGTGGTGGTGATTCTGGGCTATTCCCCCAAGCCGGACCATGTGATAGACTTCAACGCCTTGCTTCGTGATATCATCTCCGCCCTGTAGATGACCAAGGATACCTCCATACAGTACCTTCCGGGAGTGGGCCCCAGGCGGGCGCAGCTGCTGGAATCCGAGCTGGGAATCCGCACCCTGGAGGACCTGGTGCACCTGTACCCCTTCCGTTACATAGACCGCAGCAGCATTGTTCGCATCGCCGACGTGCATCCGGACCTGGCCCAGGTGCAGGTGCGGGCCACGGTGCAGAAAGTCCGCCTCTTCGCCAAAAACGGCGCGGAGCTTCCGGCCGATCAGCTCAAGTACAATATGGTGAGCCGCCTCAGCGCCATCGTGGCCGATGAAAGCGGCGAGATGGAGATGGTTTTCTTCAAGGGCGTGAAATGGATGCATACACGCCTGGTGCCCGGCTCCACCTTCATCTTCTTCGGGAAGCCGGCGGTGTTCGGCAATCGCCTGAACATGGTGCACCCGGAGGTGGACGCCCCCGACGCCGGAACCACCGGCGTGCTCACGGGCGTGTACCCTTCCACCGAGAAACTCAAGAACGCCGGCATCACCGGAAAGGTGATGCTGCGCCTGATGGGCACCGCCCTGCAGGAAATCCTGCCCCTCATCCAGGAAAGCCTTCCGGACTATATTCTTAAGGAAAAAGGCCTGGCGCCCCTGACCTACGCCCTTCGGCAGATTCATTTCCCGGTGGACCAGGCGGCCTTGGCCAAGGCTTCCTATCGGCTTAAATTCGAGGAGCTTTTCCTCCTCCAGCTGTCCCTCCTGAAGCAGAAATACATCCGCAGCCGCAATGCCGTGGGCTTTGTGATGAACCAGGTGGGCCAGCCCTTCAACGACTGTTACAACGCCCTCCCGTACCAGCTCACCGGCGCCCAGAAGCGCGTCATCAAGGAAATCCGCGAAGACATGCGCAGCGGCCACCAGATGAACCGCCTGTTGCAGGGAGACGTGGGCTCCGGAAAGACCATGGTGGCCGTGCTGAGCGCCCTCATTGCCGTGGGAAACGGCTATCAGGCCTGCATCATGGCCCCCACCGAGGTCCTTTCCCAGCAGCATTACGCCAATGTGTCCAAGTACCTCAAGCCCACCGGCGTCCAGTGCGCCCTCCTGACCGGCACCACCACCGCGGCCCGGCGGCGGGAAATCCATGCCGGCCTGCAGGACGGGAGCATCGGCATCCTGATAGGGACGCATGCGCTCATTGAGGACACGGTGCAGTTCCGGGCCCTGGGCCTGGCTATCGTGGATGAGCAGCACCGCTTTGGCGTGGAGCAGCGTGCCCGGCTCTGGAACAAGGGCTGGGGCGGCACGGCTCCGCACGTGCTGGTGATGACCGCCACTCCCATCCCGCGTACCCTGGCCATGACCCTCTACGGAGACCTGGACGTGTCCGTGATAGATGAGATGCCCCCGGGCCGAAAGCCCGTCACCACCCTCTGCGTGGGGGAGGGCAAGCGCCACGCCATGCACAATTTCATCCGGGACGAGATTGCCAAGGGCCGACAGGCCTTCATCGTTTATCCGCTCATCTTCGAGAGCGAAAAGATGGACTACAAGAACCTCCAGTTAGGCTATGAGGAGATTGTGAAGGCTTTTCCGTTGCCGCAGTACAAGGTGGCCATCGTCCACGGACAGCAGAATGCGGCCGACAAGGCCTTCAACATGGACGCCTTCGCCGCCGGCAGGGCCGATATCCTGGTGTCCACCACCGTGATAGAGGTGGGGGTGGACGTGCCCAACGCCTCCGTGATGGTGATTGAGAGTGCCGAGCGCTTCGGCCTGAGCCAGCTGCACCAGCTCCGCGGCCGCGTGGGCCGGGGGGCGGAGCGTTCCTATTGCATCCTCATGAAGGGCACCAAGGTGTCCAAGGAGAGCCAGAAGCGCCTGGACCTCCTCTGTGCCACGGAAAACGGCTTCGAACTGGCCGAGGAAGACATGAAGATGCGCGGCCCCGGAGACCTGGAGGGCACCCAGCAGAGCGGCCTTCCCATCAGCCTCAACATCGCCTCCTTGGCCAAGGACGGCCTCATTCTCTCCGACGCCCGGGCCTATGCCCAGCATGTCCTGGACCTGGATCCCACCCTGTCGGCCGAAAAAAATGCCCCGCTGCTCACAGAATTGCAGCGGGACAAATATCAGACAAAGGATTATTCCAAAATCTCTTAATTTTTCATCCACCGGTCCACCCAGTCAAAGAAGCTGCGATGCCAGTACAGGGCATTCTGCGGCTGGAGAATCCAGTGGTTCTCCGTGGGGAAGACGATGAGCTTGGAGGGAACGCCCATGTACTGGGCGGCGGCGAAGGCGGCCATGCCCTGCTCTACCGGCACGCGGAAGTCCATGCCGCCGTGGATGCAGAGGATGGGCGTGTGCCAGTTCTCCACCAGTTTGTGCGGGGAGTGGGCGTAGTGCTTCCTGGTCTTGGGCAGGTTGCTCCAGGGAGAGCCGCCCTGCCGCAGGCCGCCGAAGGTCTTGCCGTCGCCGGCGGGGCCCGTCTGGCCGGGCGTGAAGGCATATTCTTCCAGGCCGCCGTTGTCCCAGTTGGTGAACCACATCTCCTCGGTGGTGTAGTACATGTGCTCCTCGTTGAAGATGCCGGCGTGGGACACGAAGCAGTCGAAGGTGTCTTCGTGGATGCCCGCCAGGTAGTAGATGCTGTAACCGCCATAGGAAGCGCCCACGGCCGCCACGCCGCTCACATACGGCTCGGCCTTGATGTTACGGGCGGCGGTGAGGTAGTCCTGCATGTTGAGGCCGCTGTAGTCTCCGGAAATCTGTTCGCACCATTCCTGGCCGAAGGCCGTGGTGCCGCGGCGGTTGGGAAGTACCACGATGTAACCCTGGTGGCACATCTGCAGGAAGTTCCAGCGGTAGCTCCAGCCCTGGGACAGGGTGTTCTGCGGGCCGCCCTCGCACATCTCGATGGCCGGATAGGTCTTGGAAGGGTCGAAGCGGGGCGGGTACAGCACCCAGGTGAGCATCTTCTTGCCGTCCACCGTGGTGAGCCAGCGGGCCTCCGTCTCGTGGGCGTCCAACTGGGAGAGGATGTGCTGGTTCTCGAAGGTAATCTGCCGGAGGCTGTTGTCGCTCAGGGCCACCAGCTCCGTGGGGAAGTCCATGGAACAGTAGGCGCTCAGGAGGGTTCCGTCCTGCAGCACGCCGAAGGGGCAGTCGATGTCGAACCAGAGGGTGTCGGCCGTCAGGCGCACCGGCTCGCTGCCGGGAATCACGTTGTAGAGGGCGCCGATGCCTTCCGTGCAGGCGGCGAAGTACAGGGACTTGCCGTCATCGGCCCAGCGGACTGCGTCCACGGTATATTTGAAATTGGCCGTGAGCTCACGCACGTTCACGATGGAGGGGTTGGTGCCCTGGCCTTCCTCGCTGTCGTTATAGAGAACGTCGGCCACCATGATGCGGTTCTTGTCGGCCTCGTAGCCGTCGCGGGCCATCGAGAGCCAGCTCAGCTGCCGGCCGTCGGGGCTCCAGGCGGGACGGGTGTCGTAGCCGCCGGTGAAGGTGACCTGCGACGTTTCCCCGGTGAGGGGGCAGTAGATAAAGATGCAGGTGTTGGTGGAGAAGGCATACTGCTTGCCTTCCAGCTTCTTGCAGGCGTAGGCGATGAAGCGGCCGTCGGGGCTCCAGGCCAGGTCGGCGATGTCCGGGAAGGGGCCGTTGGGCAGCTGGAACTTCACGTCTTCGCTTCCCAGGATGTCCATCCCGGAGGTGATGAGGCCGTTGCCCAGGGTGGCCACGTAAGTGTGCGGAATCTCCGTCACCCAGTGGTCCCAATGGCGGTACATGAGGTCTTCCGTGGCATAGGCCTGGGCCTTGTCCAGCATCGGGTCCGTGTCAGCGGGCACTTCCACCGCGCTGTGGATGTTCGCTACGTACATGAGCTGGCTGCCGTCGGGGGAGAGGGCAAAATCCTCCATGCCGCCGGGGACATCGGCCTTCAGCGTACGCTGGCCCAGTTTTCCGTTTTCGTAGGGGGCCTCGAAGAGCTTGCCGCCCTGCAGGAAAAAGATGGATTTTCCGTCCGGGCTCCAGCGGGCCGATGACAGGCTTTTCCCGTCCATCGTGAGCTGGGTGGGGTCTCCGCCCTCCACGGGAACGGTGAAGAGGTTGCGGACGCTGCGGTTGGAGGCGATGTCCGTGTAGCTTACGCCGTAAAGGATGGTTTTCTTGTCGGGGGAGAGCTGGGGATCGCTCAGGCGGCCCAGCGCTAAGAGTACTTCGGGGGTCATTCGGCCATCGGCCACCTGGATGTCGGAAGGGCCGATGTATCCTTCTTGCGGTTTCATCTGATTGCTTTGGCAGGCTGCAGCGGCCACTACGGCCACCGTCAGCGCGAAGGGTTTAAGGTTCATATATTCGGGATGCTTTTTTGAGTTCGTCGGCAAGGGCTTCCCGGAGGCTCCGGGGCTCCAGCACTTCTATGCGGTCTCCGTGGCGGAGGAGCTCCATCACGAAGCCCGGGTTGGGAATCACGCGGAGAACGAAGCTTCCGTCTTCCAAACGCATCTGGCTGGGGTGCAGCGGCAGGTCCGTGAGGTAAGCGGCTTCCCGCTCGGTAGCCTTCAGCTTCACCAGCACGGGATCCTGTCCCTGCTCCGGCAGGTAGATGCCGTAGCTGCTTTCGAAGAGCCGTTCCACATCAAAGTCCTTGGGCATCTGGAAATGCCGCTCCGTGCGTTCTATGGCCGTAATGCGGTCCATGGCGTAGGTGCGCAGCATGCCGGCCTCCTCGCTGTAGGCCACCATGTACCAGCGCTTCTCGAATTCCTTCACGGCATAGGGGCGCACGGTCCTCACGTCCGTCTGCGTACTCTGGTATTTCTTATAAGACAAGGTGAGGACCACGCCGTCCAGCATGGCCTGCATGACCGGGATGAGGAACTTCTGCCCGGAGGGCACGTCCTCCACGGCCACGCGGCCGCTCAGACGCTCCTTTCCCAAGGTGAGGAGGCTGTTCACGGTGAAGGTGTTAATCAGGTAATCCACGGCTTCGCGCTTGTCAACGGCGCTTTCGCTGCGGTCTATGCGGTAGCGGTTGGTGCTACGGTCACAGCTGATGACCACCCCGAACACCTCTTCCACGGCCGCCCGGTGGTTCAGGAAGCTGCGGCGCGGATAGGGCGCGTCGTAGCGGTCTTCCCACTTGTCCTGCAGCTCCGGGAAGCTGAGACCCGCATCTCCGGCCTCCACGAAGGTCTGCACCAGGAAGATGTATTTGTCCACCAGCTCGGGTACCATGGGCTATTGAAGGGCCACGAAAACGGGCTTGGGGGCCGAAATGCGGCGTCCCGTGTCCGTCAGCAGGCCGGTTTTGGGGTTGCGTTTGTAAATTTCTATGGAGTCGTTGTCCCGGCAGGCCACGACAACTTCGTCCTCCGTGACAAGGAAGTTCCGCGGATGGGGGCCGGTGAGCTGATAGCCGGCTTTCTCCAGGGTTCCGTCAGGCTTCACCGCAAAAATGGCGATGCCGTCGTTGCGGAGGCGGAGGCTGGCGTAAAGGTATTTCCCGTCAGGGGAGAAATGGATGTCGGCGGCGCCGCGGGCATCCACCTCATCGGCCTTTGTGACCTGCTTTGCGCTAAGAATGCCGTCCGCATAATCGAAGACGGTGATGTCTCCGGAGAGCTCGCCAATCACGTAAAAGTGCTTTCCGGCCTTGTCAAAAAGGAGGTGACGGGGGCCGAAGTCCGCCGGCAGGCAGGCTGCCGTGCGGTAATTGGAAATGCCGCCTGCAATGTCTATCTGGCCGATGGCGTCCGCGCTGAACTCGCTGAACAGCAGGTGCTTGCCGTCGGGCGTGAAGGCGGCGCAATGCACGTGGGGCGTGGCCTGGCGGCCCACGTCCGGCCCGCCGGTGCCGCTTACGATGAGGGAGTCCATGGGGGCGATGCGGCCGTCGGCCTCCAGTTTATAGAGGGCCAGGGTGCCGCCGCTGTAATTGGCTACCGCAAGGCGCCCTCCGGAGGCGGCCACGTAGCAGGGGTCTTCCCCGCCCGTGGGGATGCCGGTGGGCTGCACGTTCAGCTTCTCGAAGCCGTTGCCGTTGTAGCGCCAGGCCCAGACGGAGGCCGTCTCGTCCGGCATTTCGCTCACCGCGTAGATGCGCGTTCCGTCTATGGCCAGGAACGAGGGATTGGGCATATCGGCCTTGGCCATTACCTCGCCGGAGGGATAGTCGAGGGCGTAGAATCCGTCGGAATAGGTTCCTACAAAGAGCGTAGAGGCTGGTTGGGCGCAGGCAGACAGGGCGAGCATCAGGGTTATGGCGGTTTTTTTCATGGCCTATTTTTCCATTTTCCCTTCCTGGATGGTGTCGTAGCGGAGGCGGCTCCGGAAGATGTCGATGGCCGTGTAGATGGCGCTCATCATGGAACGGGGATCGGCCTCGTCCCTTCCGGACATCTCATAGGCGGTGCCGTGGTCCGGCGAGGTGCGTACGATGGGCAGGCCGGCGGTGAAGTTGACGCCGTCCGCAAAGGCCAGGGCCTTGAACGGGGCCAGGCCTTGGTCGTGGTACATGGCCAGGGTGGCGTCAAAGCGGCTGTAGTTCCCCAGGCCGAAGAAGCCGTCGGGGGAGTAGGGGCCAAAGGCCTGGATGCCTTCCTTCTGGGCCTCCTGCACGGCCGGAAGGATGATGTTCTCCTCCTCGTGGCCCAGCAGGCCGCCGTCTCCGCAGTGGGGGTTCAGGCCCAGGACGGCAATCTTGGGATCCGTGATGCCGAAGTCCCGCTGCAGGGAGGCCTTCATGATGCGGAGCTTCCGGAGGATGCTTTCCTTGGAAAGACTGGAGGGAACGTCCCTCAGGGGGATGTGGCCCGTCACCACGCCAATCTTGATCTGGCTGCTCACCATGATCATGGTCACGTCATCGGCCCCGAATTCCCGCTGGAGGAATTCGGTGTGGCCGGTGTTGGAGAAGCCCTCCGCGTTCATGGCGCGTTTGTTGATGGGGGCGGTCACCAGCACGTCTATCTGCCCGTCCTTGAGGTCCTTCACGGCCACCTCCAAGGACTTGATGGCAGCCTTGGCGCTGTCCGGGGTGCTCTGGCCGGGCTCTGCGTAGATGTTGTCCGGCAGGCAGTTCACCAGATTGATTTTTTTCTGTTTGGCATCGGCCGCCGAGGAGATGACATTGATATCCATCGGGCCGATGTTGTGAAGCGTCTTGCGATAGAAGCCCATGAGCTTCGAGGAACCGTAGATGACGGGGGTGAAGGAGTCCAGGATGCGTTCATCGGCCAATGACTTGATGATGACTTCGTATCCGATTCCGTTGCTGTCGCCTTGGGTGATGCCGACAACGAGTTTAGGGAGTGCCATATTCTTTTATATTAATGTTTCCGTCCGGGACGCCGTGAAGCCGGTGTCCTCAGGAAGGTTGGGTTCATGATAAGCGGCTACGGCCAAGCGGTCGCAGCGCTCGTTTTCGGGGTGGCCGGCGTGGCCCTTGATCCAGTGGAAGGCCACGCGGTGCCGATGGTAGGCAGCATCAAAACGGAGCCACAAGTCCACGTTCTTTTTGCCTTTGAAGCCGGTTCGTTTCCAGTTCTGGAGCCAGCCTTCGTTGAGGGCCTTTACCACGTAGGAGGAATCGCTCACCACGTGTACCTCCGCGTTGTCCCACTTGATCTGCTCCAGGCCGATGATGACCGCCAGTAGTTCCATGCGGTTGTTGGTGGTGAGGGCAAAGCCGCCGGAGAGCTCTTTTTCGTAGCCGCCGCACCTCAGCACGATTCCGTAGCCGCCGGGACCGGGGTTCCCGCTGGCGGCTCCGTCTGTGTAGAGGAAGATGGGTGCCTTTTTGTCCATATTATGCAAAGATAATAAAAAATTTGCGTCTTGAGAGTCAAAAGTTTGCTTTCGTTCATTATTCGTTAATACCTGTGGTATTATCCGATTTTTTTTGTA